>JBLHOB010000025.1:0-13199 GCA_047619425.1 Myxococcota bacterium | reverse complement strand
CCCTTCTCGAAGTTCGGGGCGAGCTTGTCGTTCATGTCCTTAATAAACTTCATGGGCGCTCGTTAGCCTTCCTTCTCGATCAACTCGAGGTTCCTGCGCAAGATGGGGCCGTAGTTGGTCTTGCCTGGGCACACAAAGGTGCACAGTGCGAGGTCTTCTTCAGCAAGTTCGAGTGCTCCGAGTTCTTCGGCGCGCTCGAGGTCACCTACCAGCATGCTGCGCAACAGGAACGTCGGCAGGATGTCTAGCGGCATGACACTTTCGTACATGCCGATCGGCACCATGGCCCGCTCGGAGCCGTTGGTGGTCGTGGTGAAGTCAAACTTCTTGCTGGGGAAAAATTTCGAGAGGTAGATGTTGAGCGTGGAGAACATGTCCATGCCCGGGCTCAACCAGCCCATGAAGACGCGTTCGCGGCCTTCCTTCAATACGCTGACCTGCTGATCGAAGCGTCCGAGGAAGCCAAAGATATCGCCCATCGCCTTCTTGCCCGAAAGGACAGAGCCCGCGATGTGTCGCACTTCTTCGCCGTCAAAGTCTTCGTCGATCAAGTCCTCGATACAGGCGCCGGTGCGCGTCGCGATGAGTCGCGGATCGGCGACCGGAGGACCGGCGTACGAGATGACGCGGTTGACGTCGAGGCTGCCCGTTGCGAACAGCTTGCCGATCGCAGCGACGTCCTGGTAGCCGATCGTCCAGACCGTCTTCTTGCGGCCTACCGGGTCGAGTGTGTGGATGTGCAAGCCGGGCGTGCCCGAAGGGTGCGGTCCAGTAAAGTGCTCGACCGTAACGTCGGCAGTGACACTGTTTTCAATCTCTGAAACGGGGTCGACGCAAAGGTAGGTCGCACCTTCCGTCAGTTTGGAGAGGACGGTGAGGCCCGCGTCGAATGCCTCGAGTTGATCTGCGAGCACGACCTCGGGCAACGGCGCAAGTGGATTGGAGTCCATCGCGTTTACAAAAATTGCGGCCGGCGTCGTGTCTGTCGCGGGTGTGCGGTTGAACGGCCGCGTGCGAAATGCGGTCCATGCCCCTGACTCTGCGAGCAGCGCAACTACAGCATCGCGGTCGAGTTGGTCGGGAGCAGTCCCCGAATAGCTTTCGAAAACTGCGATCTCGTCTTCGTTCGGCGTGCCGGCGCGTTCGGAGTCGCTGAGGTCGATGACGACCGACTGCAATGCGCGCCTTGCACCGCGATAAACGCCAATGACGCGTCCAGCGCCGGGTGACGTGTGAATTACACCTTTGCGCGTGCGGTCTTCAAACAAGGCCTGGCCCCGTTTAACCGTGTCGCCTTCCTCGACGAACATGCCAGGTCGCAAGCCGATGAAGTCATCGGCCATGACTGCGACGCGCGTAGGCATGCGCGTTTCCCGGATAATCTGAATTGGCTCGCCCGTAATCGGGAGGTCGAGACCCTTGGTAATCTTATGAACTGACATTGTCGTTTGTCGCTCTTCCGTCTCTCGGGGCGCTCGGTGCCCACGATGAAGGGGGAATGAGCACAGCACTGCGTGCTGTGTCGTGGCTCTTTTGGGTTACTACTTCGTCGCCGAGCCTGGCTCCGGGGTAAGCGCCGCAGAGATTAGGACAACCTCTGGCGCTTACAACGGAATTCGGTCCGATAATTGTTCTTTGAAGCGCCATTTCGAAGTCAATTCCACGATTGCGTTAGGCACTTGAATCTCGGCGACAGTCCCGTGGCTATTTTCGACTGCTTCGCCTTCAATGGATTCGCCGCCCTTGCTTCGGGTGTTGGGAAGGGAGCCTTTAGGTGCGAGCGCGGAGGCACGTGGACTTGCCGAAGTGGGCGTGAGTCAGGGCGGGAACCTCCTGGAGAAGACCCGAGAGCCGATGAATTCTCGCTATGATCGGGCCCGAGTTCCCCCTTACTGCCGCGATGAGAATTGATGTGATGAACCCCGGCCCACACAAGCACCAAGGCGCGCCAAGAACTGCGAGAACTTTGGCGTCCCAGGTTGCCGGCTTCTCGGTAGCTGTTTCTATATGTCTGGCTGCTGCGGGCTCGGGGCTCGTAGCTTGCGGGCCCACGGACGAACTGCTTGACCGCGCTGCCGCGGGCGAACCTTCGGCTCAACGTGCTCTTGCCGAACGTCTTTCCACGCAGGGGCCAGAGCACGATCTCGCTGCTGCCCGCGAGTGGTACGTGAAGGCTGCCGAGCAGGGCGATGCGACGGCCCAGTTGCGAGCAGCTGAGTTGGTTCACGGCGAGGTGGATGGGGGTGCGAGCGATGCGGACCTGGCGCGCGCCGCGCGCTGGCTTCTCGCGGCCGCTGAGGCGGGGAATCTTGAGGCAGCGGAGCGGCTCGTCAAGGTTTACGACGAGGGTATCGGGGCATCTAAGGACTCTCAGGCCGCCGCGGCATGGAAAGTTAAGTTGTCTGAGGGTGGAAACCCACAGCACCAGTTCGAGCTGGCTTTGCGCTACTTCGAGGGCAATGGGGTGCCGGTCAATCGTGGGCGCGGCGCAAAATGGCTCGAAAAAGCGGCCGAGCAAGGTCATGCTGAAGCCCAGTTGAACCTCGCCCGGGTGTATACGACCCAGGGAAACGGGGTGCTGGGCAATCTCCAGACCGCGATTAAGTGGTTCGAGAAGGCGGCGGAGAACGGCGAGGTCGAGGCCCAAAACGATCTCGGCGCCCTGTATGGAAGCGGGAACGGTGTTGATCTCGACTACGAGGCGTCTTTGGTCTGGTTTCGTATGGCCGCCGCACAGGACCATCCCCTGGCTCAGAACAATTTGGCCGTGATGTATGGCAAAGGGATGGGGGTCGAGAAGGATGTGGGCGAAGCCGAGCGTTGGTTCCGCAAAGCGGCCGAAAAGGACGCGCAGGCGCAGTTCACCTTGGCTCGGCGCTACGCCGTCGGCGAAATCGTCCCGAAGGACCTGACCGAGAGCGTGAAGTGGGATCTGAAGGCAGCCGAGTCGGGGCATCGCGAGGCACAGCTGAATGCGGCTCGTGCATACGACACAGGTGAAGGGGTCGAGCTGAGCTCAAGCGAAGCCTTGCGCTGGTATCTCGCGGCGGCGGATCAGGGCAGCATCGAGGCCCAGCGGCGGGGCGCAGAGCTCTATCGGGCTGGCGAGGGCGTTGATCTCGACCCCGAAAAGGCGGCAGGGCTGTTCCGCAGCGCCGCCGAATCCGGCGATACGAACTCGCAGCTGCAATATGCACAAATGCTCGAGGCGGGCACCGGGGTCCGGAGTAACCGGAGCCTGGCTGTCGACTGGTACCGCAAGGCGGCGGCGGGCGGAAACAAAGAGGCCCGTTGGCGGTTGGCCGTGATGCTCGACCAGGGACGTTTCGTTGTTCGCGATATCAAAGAGGCAATGGGCATCTATGAGCAGGCAGCCGAAGACGGCAATGGTGAGGCGATGGCGAGGCTAGGAGACATCTACTGGCATGGGGATTCGGTGCGGAGAGATCGGAAGTTGGGGATGAGCTGGCATCAACGTGCCGCTGATGTCGGGCAAACGGTTTCCCAGATCTTCGTCGGCGCGCGTTACATGGATGGCGGCTACGGCATCGCGAAGAAGCCCGCTGAGGGCTTCCGGTATATGAAAGCTGCGGCCGACACAGGCGACGCGATCGCCGATACCTACGTCGCCCAAGCGTATTGGTCCGGTGTAGGGGTCAAGATGAATCGACGCAAAGCATTGCCGTACCTGCATCGAAGCGCCGACCGCGGCGCACCCGAGGCATTTCGCTATCTCGGCCTCGCGACGCTGCTCGGGGTCGCGAATTCTGATGCCCTCGTCAGAGAATCATACGAGTACTTGGTCATCGGTGCGTCCCTCGGCGACCGACGCTGCGCAAAGGAACTGGCCGGGCTGCGTCCCCAGCTGAAGCCCGAGATGATTGCGGAACTCGACGGCTATGCCGAGAAAGCCCTTGAGCGCTACCAGCAGAAGTGGAAGCAGGCGGAGGCAGAAAGACGAAAGAAGCAGAAAGCCGCCGCGGAAAGCAAGTCTTAGTACGAAAGCTGCTGCGCCGGCTTACTTCACCCAACGGACACGAGCGAAAATTTTAGAAGGGTTGCGATCTAAATGGAAATCTACGCCGCGATGGATCAACGAATGTCGCTTTCACAAGTTGCCGCCCACGCACAGCGTGCAGAGGCGATGGGCTACGACGGTCTGAACGTCCCGGACGCGGTTCACGACGGCCTGTTGATCGCGCACGAAGCGCTGCGCTCGACGACACGACTTCGTGTCGCGACGAGTGTGCTTGTCGTGTTTCCGCGCAGTCCGATGGTTGTCGCAGTTGCCGCGTGGGACCTGCAGTCGGTTTCCGGTGGAAGGTTCGAACTCGGCCTGGGAACCCAGGTTCGCGGCAATATCGTGGGGCGCTACAGCACCCCTTGGACGGCTCCCGTGCCCCGAATGCGCGAATACGTTTTGTCGCTCCGGGCAATATTTGACAGCTTTCAGAACGCGGTGCCTCTCGCTTTTGAAGGCGAGCACTACCAATTTACGAAGATGCAGCCGTTCTTCAACCCCGGCCCAATCGACCATCCCGACATCCCCATTTATCTCGGTGCCGTTGGGCCGGTCATGACTGCGCTCGCGGGAGAAGTCGCGGACGGCCATATGAGCCATCCGACCCACTGCGCGCCACAGGTGCTTCGCGAGTTGACGCTGCCCTCGCTTTTGAAGGGAGCCAAGCGAGCCAACCGCACAACGGACAGCCTGCGGCGCATGGCTGCGGGCATGGTGACGACGGGAAAGAACAAGGATGAAGTCGCGAGCAAGCGCGAGAAGAACCGCGAGCTATTCGGCTTCTTGTTCTCGACCCCGTCCTACTGGCCTGCCCTTGAGATCTTGGGAAGGAAAGACACGGGCGAGCGTCTCTACAGCATGACCCGCGAGGGCAAGTGGGCTGAGATGACAGCGTTGATCGACGACGACCTACTCGAAACCACGATCCCAAGTGGTACCTACGACGAGTTGCCCGATCTCCTGCGAAAACGTTACGCAGGCTTGGCGACCCAGATCACGTTTCCCATGCCCGACGATCCGGCAGACGACGGCCGTGTTGCGGAAGTGATCGCTGCCCTTCGGGCTTAGGAATAGGCTACCGGCGCTCGTTCGAGTCACGCATTCAAAGCGTTTTGGACATGCTGCAATTCAGCGATGCGCTACGCCCACTTTGACCTTGGCGCCGAGTTGCTCGCACGCGCGTGTCTCTGCAAAGCGCACGACGTCGTCTGCCAAGCAGCAGTCGAGAAAGAGCGCCTCGTCGTCTCCAAATCGGGCATCGTCGTCTTCGTGGGACAGCAACTGCGGGTACATGACTCGTCGCGGGCCGAAGCTCGCCTTCGCTGGACGCGAGTGGTGAGTGAGGCGTCCTTCGAAACGGGAGAAGGCGAGGAAGGCATCCATCGCATTGATCCCGTCGGCCAGAGCTTCGAGCAAGTCGACCGCGATGCGCATACGCAGGCATTCGATTTCATACGACTCGAGCCACGGCTCGATTTCCTTAACGAGAGTCCGGTCTGCGAGGTTTGCGCGAAGCTCGGCTGCGGCCTCGTAGCGTGGGGTCAACAGGTTTTGAAGTTTACTGATCGCGCCGAGTGTGGCGGGGCTATCCGCGGCGAGTGCGCGCACTTCATCGAAGCTCGCTTCGAGTTCGATGTCGCGATTTGTAGGCTCTAAAACAGAAAAACAATGCGCCTTGGCGAAGAGCTTGAAGGCATCAACGGCACCGAACCCCAGGGTATCGCTTGCCTTTCGCCAGGCCGTGGTTGCGTCATGGCCTCCGGGGTCGTTGAGATAGTCGGCGGCGGTTCGCAGTGTCAGGCGCGAGGCATGTGGCAGCTCCATTGGGTTGAGCATTATCCCACTCGCGTGATCAGCCAACTCGGGATCGCGGCCAGTGTAGGTGCCGAGGTGAAGCATCGGTCGCATGGGGCCGTCGCTCACCGGCACGTTGTCCCAAATCAATAGCCTTCGCTGCAGGACCTCGGCACGCGCCTGTGCTTCGGCGGCTGTAATGGTGGGGCTGACAACCGTGCGCCCTGTCCAACCGACCTCGATTTCTTTCGCAAGCAAACTGCCGAGGGTTTCGAGGTAGTGGCTCGACTCCGTCCCGACGTAATCGGTGGGAACAAACCAAAGTGTTGTCTCTTCCCCGAGCGCACCCGCGACCGCGTGGGCAAGAGAGACATGGGCGTGGGCCAAGGACTCGAAGGCTTCGATGTCCTCTTGGTATTGCAGGGTGCTCGGAACGTCGTCGAGGGTGAGGGCGAAAAAGCGGCTGCCGAGATCGCGAAAACTTTTGAACTTGCGCAGCAGTGCGTCTCGGTCTTCCGGGTCTGCGTAGCGAATGCTCAGGCCAGGCGAGACAGCGAACCCGACTTGAACCCCGGCCTTTGCGCCGGCTTCAATGAGCGCCTTAAACTCGTCGAGACTTTGTTGCGGGTAGTTGTCCCGCCAGTGTTCGCGGTGAAGTGGGTCGTCCTTGGGCGCGTAGAGGTAGCGATTCAATCCCCAAAGCCCCATCAGATTGATCAGCTCGAGGCGGTCTTCGTGGGTGTACGCCGCACCGTAGTAGCCCTCGACGATGCCGCGGTGTTTGAACTCGTTCATGAGTGATCGATCTCCGGGTTCGCTTCGCTCTTGCCAGCGAGATGCGTACCACACGTTGGATGACCGGGGGATGCGATGTTGTCGCACGCGGGCTGTCGACACGGCGTGAGAGGTTCAAATTCTCCCGCTTTGATTTGAGCATCAAACTGTGTGCGTGCGACGGCAAACCCGTGGGCTTCGACGGCTGAGTTTGCTTCGACAATCAGCAGTGCATCGAGGCTGTGCTCGGGGCTCACCTTGCCTTCGGGGATCCCCGATCCCGGCGCCCGGCCCAGTGGCTCAAACGTCATGTGGACGAACATGTCGTAGTAGGTGTCGCGAAACCATGTGCCATGCTGCGCCGCGTAGGCGAGGTGCTCTCGGGGTGTGTTGACCAACGCTGGGTTCAATACGCTGCGATAGCCCTCCCAAGCCAGCGGGAGCAGGCGCGGGTCGTGCTTGGGGCGAACGAAGTTCTCGGTGGCGAGCCAGGCCGCCGCAAGGCAAGCGGGGCACGCGGGCAACGCCTTTCCGTCGAAGACATCGTTGCACTGGTTGCATTGGACGTCGCTCATGAGTGGAGGTCCGGCCCCTCTTATTCGAGCTCTTGTAGTGTGATCATCACTTGGCTGACTTCGCCGCCGCGGCTCAGGTGCAGCGTTACCTCCTCGCCGGGCTTGCGCGTGTCGAGTACGCGAAACAAGTCGTCGAAGGTGGCGATGCGTTTGTCGTCGATTCCGATAATGATGTCGGCGTAGACGTTGCCCTGGCGGTCGACCTCCATGGCGCGGATGCCAATCGCCGCGGCGGGGCCCCCGGGCACGGGCTCGCGAATGATGACGCCCTCGACGCCCCAATTGGCGGCTTGATGGTCGGGCAAGATTCGCACGCCGATCCCAACCCTGCGCACGCGTCCCTCTTTGATTAACTGCGGAACGACCCGCTTGACGGTGTCGACCGGCACCGCGAAGCCAATGCCTGCGCTCTGGCCAGACTGGCTCATGATCGAGGTGTTGACGCCGATGAGGCGGCCGGCGGAGTCGAGTAGCGGCCCCCCTGAATTGCCCGGATTGATGGATGCATCGGTCTGGATGACGTCTTCGATCGTGGTGTTTGCGAGCGATTGCATCTCGCGCCCGAGCGCACTGATGACGCCAGTCGTCAGGGTGTGATCGAGACCAAAGGGGTTGCCGATTGCCAGAACTTTTTGGCCCACCATGAGATCGCTCGAGCTGCCTCTTGCAAGTGGTGCCGGCATCGTGACCGACTTGTCCATTTCGAGTACAGCGAGGTCTTTGTAGGGGTCAATGCCGATCAGCTGCGCTTCGTACACATTGCCGTTGGCGAAGCTCACCGAAAACGAATTGCTTCCATTCACGACGTGGAAGTTGGTGACGATGTGACCGTCGTCGTCCCAAACGAAGCCCGAGCCAGTGCCCTGACTAACTTGTTGTGTAGAAAGGCCGAAGTAGCCGCGCTGCAATTGGGTGCTCGTCACAAACACGACCGAGTTTGACGTGTTGCGAAAAACGTCGATGGTGTTGCGCTCGTTTTCGAGCATCGCCGATGCACCGGGGGGTGTACTCGGTGAAGTGGTGCGTGGAATAGGGTGTGGAGCAGCGCTCTCTGTGTCGATCGGTGTATCGACCGGTGCGGTCGGAAGAGTCGTCGGCTCAGGCGGGCTGGCCGCGGGCTCCCCGCAAGCAACGACGGCGAGGAGAGAAACTGCAATTGGAATGAGTGAAATTGCGAGAGGCTGGGTCGGTGTGTGGCGGCGTCTGGGTCGGGTCGTCATTTTTGCTCCAACTGCGTGGAAGATCTCATACCGATTGTGACGATATCACGGGTCCGCGCGCCGTCGCGAATCGGATGGCGCGGGGCACAGGCGATCTCGAAGTGAAAAAGCTGGGCTAAGGTTTTCGTGCACGTGATGCTGCGGGCAATCGAATGGCAAGCCTAACGTTCGAGCCACCGCCCAATCCACTGTTCAATCGACCGCCCAACCAGCCGCCCAATAGAGGAATTCGCAATGAAGTTTTGGCAAGCGCTTTCGTTCTCTGAACCCGATCAACTGGTGGACGTTGCAAAAATTTGTGACGAGGTTGGTTTCGAGGGCGTCTTCGTTTCGGATCACATGTTCTATCCCGGAGACTACGAGAACAAATACCCGTACTCTGGAGACGGCAAGCTCGATGGGTTCACCGCCACCACGCCGTGGCCCGACCCCTGGGTCACGATTGCATCGATGGCCGCGGTTACCGAGAAGCTGCGTTTTACCACCTTCATCTACATCCTCCCCCTGCGCAATCCAATTGAGGTTGCCAAGTCGACGTCGAGCTTGGGCTTGATGTCAGACGATCGCTTTGCCCTCGGCATCGGTGCGGGCTGGATGAAGGAAGAGTTCGAGACCATGGGTGTCGATTTTAAGACCCGTGGCAAGCGCCTCGACGAGTCGATGGAAGTGCTGCGTAAGTTGTGGACCGGCGACATGGTCGAACATCACGGCACCCACTTCGACTTTCCGCCCATGTCGATGTGTCCGGTACCCGAAAAGAGTGTGCCGATTTGGGTTGGCGGCATCAGCGGCCCCGCTCTGCGTCGCGCGGCGCGTATCGGTGATGGTTGGCTCGGCTCGGGGCAAACCCCTGACGAAGCGGTTGAACTGCTCGGGCAACTCGACGGCTACCGCAAAGAGTACGGTCGTGAAAACGAGCCGTTCGAATCCATCGTACCCCTGGCAACGCCTCCGACCCCCGATGACTTGAAGCGCATTCAGGACGCGGGTGCCGATGCAACGGTGAGCTACCCGTTCACTTACACCATTGGCCCGACGTCAACGCTGGATCAAAAACGCGCTTATCTCGAAGGCTTCGCGAACAGCGTAATGAAGATGGTCGACTAGCGGCCGTTCGCGGTACGAGTCTTGCGCCCGACGACTAGATCGCGGCTTCGCCGCGTTCTCCGGTGCGTATGCGTATGACGTCATCGACGTCACCGATGAAAATTTTGCCGTCGCCAATACGGCCGGTGTTTGCCGCTTCACAGATGGCGCTTGCCACGGCGTCAACGTCCTCGTCGCGCGCGATGATCTCGATCGAGAGCTTCGGCAGCAGGTCGACCACGTACTCGGCGCCGCGGTAGAGCTCGGTGTGCCCCTTCTGTCGGCCGAAGCCTTTGACCTCGGTGAGCGTCAGACCCTGAACGCCAACTTTTTGCAGCGCATCACGGACATCGTCGAGCTTGAAAGGTTTGATGATGGCTTGGATGAGCTTCACCGGGGTCGCTCCTTCTATCCGATATCAATCGAGTGACAAAGCGCGCGTAAGTGGGCGTTTGGTCAGTCTAGGCGTGGATGCCCTGACGTGCCCAAGGATTTGCAAAGCTTCTATTCAACACGCGAGGCAACAATACCGGAACCATGCGCTGTGGCCGAGCCCCTGAACGGCTCGGCCACATGCTTGTTTGGATACGTACTCAGCCTGTCGATCTCAACTGTAAGCAGATTCGGAGTGCTCGGTGAGGTCGAGGCCCTGGCTTTCGTTTTCGGGGGAGACTCGCAGGTCGCCCATGACAAGACGTAGGACAAATAGGATCGCTAAGGTCACCGTGCAGGCGAACACCGCGGTTAGGCCGATACTCGTAATCTGCTTGAAGATCTGTTCGCCTTGGGTGACGCCCTCGGTGGCTGCGAAGGGAGCGAGGAACAAGCCGGTCGCTAACGCCCCCCATGCACCGCCGACTCCGTGAACTCCGAAAACATCGAGTGAGTCGTCGTAGCCGAGTGCCGGTTTCAGCAGTGTTACGGCGATGTAGCAGATGACTGCGGCCCCCGCGCCAACGCCGATCGCCCCGAGCGGGCTTACGAACGCACACGCCGGAGTGATGGAGACGAGCCCTGCAACGGCGCCAGTCGCTGCACCCAGCACCGTGGGCTTGCCGCGGTGCAGCCATTCGATGAGGATCCAGACGAGGGTCGTCGTTGCTGCTGCGGTCTGCGTAGTAATAAATGCGAGCCCGGCAATGCCGTCGGCTGCCAACTCACTGCCGGCGTTGAAGCCGAACCAACCGACCCACAAAAGCGACGCTCCGATCACGGTCAGCGGCAAGCTGTTTGGATGCATGGGCTCCTTGGCGAAGCCGAGGCGCGGGCCGAGGAATATTGCGGCGACCAACGCCGAGAAGCCGCTCGACATGTGGACGACGAGTCCACCTGCGAAATCCAACGCGCCGATCTCGGTTGCGATGTAACCACCGCCCCAAACCATGTGGCACAAGGGAATGTAGACACCGAGGACCCAGATCGGAATGAACACCGCGTAGACACTGAAGCGCATGCGCTCTGCGAACGCGCCGAGCATTAGCGCGGGTGTGATGATCGCGAACATGCCTTGAAACATGACGAAGATGTACGTGGGGATCGTGCCTGAGACGCTTTCATGTGTGATTCCGTTGAGCCCCCACATACTAAAATCGCCAATGAATGCGTTGCCTTCTCCAAACGCCAGGGAGTAACCCACCAAAACCCACAGCACCCCGATCAGTCCTGCGGAGAACAGGCACTGCATTAAGACCGAGAGCAAGTTCTTGGTGCGGACAAGGCCGCCGTAGAAGAGTGCAAGGCCGGGCAGCGTCATGAGCAGGACCAGTAGCGTGGCGACAATCATCCACGCGGTGTCGCCGGTATCGAGGGTGTCTTCGGCGGCGGCTGGCAGGGCGACGAGCAACATCGCAAGCGATAGCGCGGTTGTGCGAATGGTGCGGGCAAGTGAGGGCACAGGGTTGATCCTTCGCGGGAGGCTGGAGGTTTGGCGGAACGGAAATTACGTTGGTTTCTTGCCGCTCCATTTAGCAAGAGCTGTGCCCAAACTTGCTCATCGGAGATGCCTCCTGCGTGTGCGAGAGCGCGCACCCTGCCTCGCCTTGCTTAGTCTCGTGGCAGTTCCTGCACAGGATTCGAGCAAGTGACTTAAATTTGAGCATTTGCATTTGCATTCGCGAGTGCAGGGCGCGGCTGTTCGGGGTGTTTGTGCGCTGGCGAGGGCACCGCCGATGCGCAAAACGGGCTATGCCAAAAACTTCGCAGCGGGAAGTTCAGTTCCGTCGAGGCCCGACGCCGCGGACGGATCCCGCGACGGATCTCCATACAAGTTGTCAGTTTCCACAATTAAATAAGCTACTTACGTAGTATGTGGCGTTTGGACCCCATCTTGCAGCGTAGTCTTTAGCTGAAGTGATCAATGGCTTGGCAAACCCGGCGTCAAACGTGCGGACTATGGAGAGATTGAATGACGAGCCTCGCCGAAGCGTTCTTTAAATTGAAGCAGTCACCGTTCGCAATTGACGGAGAAGGCCGGCCCGTATTCATGACCGAGTCGCTGCGCAATGCGGCCGAGTTTGTCCGAAGGAAACTCGAGGGCGGAGCCGCGACTCTGTGCGTCACGGCTGCAACCGGACTCGGCAAGTCGAGTCTCGCGCGTGCACTGCCGAAACTGACAGGCGGGGCGTGGCATATCGCAACTCTGTCGGGTCGCACGCAAAGTTGGGACGAAATGCGGCCGCTGTTGATCCGCGAGTTCGGCATCACGAGCGGGCGGGTTACGCGTGACGCACTCGCCAGGGCATCCGAGGCACACGGAAACCTCGTGATCGTGGTCGACGATGCTGAATGCCTCAGTACCGACGTGCTTGAGCGCATCTGCATTCTCTCGCAGCTATCCAACGCGGACGATCAACCGCTTGTGCAGGTTCTCTTGCTCGCCGATCTTGATGCTGTCGGCCGGGAAGAAAGCCGGCCGCTGCTCGCATGGGTCGAGCCCGGAGCGCGCTTCGAAATGCAGCCACTGCCTCTCGAAGACGCCTCACGTTATATCGACACGCGGTTGCGACGGGTAGGTTGGTTGGGGCCGCCGCTGTTTTCGGAAGCGGGCGCGAGGGCACTGCACCGTGTAACGCTCGGCAGTCCATTGCGCATGAGTGTCGCCTGCACGGACATCCTCGAGCAGGCCGCCGCTCGCGGTGTGTCTCGCATCGACGCGGAGTTTGTCCTCGAGTGTTTGCGCAGTGACGGACGAGAGAAGGAGGAGCCGATGGCGGCGTCGCCCGGCGTGCCTTTGTGCGATGAGTCCATCCCCGATCTCGATGACGAGCAGTGGAACTACATGCCGCTTACCGCGGACAGCATCAATGCTGCCGCGAGTATCGAACTTGCTGAAGCTCCTGCCGAGGAGTTGGAGACGCCCGGAAATGTCGAGGCGATCGAATCGATGCGGAGCGCGGTGCGTCGGCCGACGAAGTCCCGACCTCGGCTGCGCCCACGCACGGTGCGCCGCAACCCGGGTCGACCGATTGTCTCGCTGAGTGCGTGGATCGTGATCTTCGCGTGTGCGCTCTACACAGCCCGCACTGAGGTTGTCGAAATTCTCCAGGAGTTTGGCATGAACGTGCCCTTCACAGAGGCGACGATCGATCGCTCTGCAAAGTCCGGCGAGCAGAATGCCGCCGTGCCGACCAGCGCGAGCCCTGGCGAGGGTGATGTCGCTCAGGCGGGGCGCGAGCAGCGCGCTCCCGCACCGAAGTCAGCGACTGTCGTAGGAGCAAAACGACTTGTCGG
>JBLHOB010000024.1:0-13210 GCA_047619425.1 Myxococcota bacterium | reverse complement strand
TCCGTGCTTGACTGGTCAACCGCATCCCGGCTGCCGTGGGGCATCCTCGTCTTGTTCGGCGGCGGTTTGAGCCTGGCATCCGCGATACGAACCAATGGCGTTGGCGAGTGGTTGGGGGCGCAAGCCGGATCGCTCGTCGGTCTACCAACGCTTGCGGTCGTAATCGGGGTCGTAGCGTGCATGGTTTTCTTGACCGAACTGACCAGCAACACAGCCTCAACCGCTGCGCTCGTTCCCATCCTTGCTGCAGTCGCTCCGGGACTCGGCATCGAGCCATTTCAATTGATCGTACCGGCCACCATCGCGGCGAGTTGTGCGTTCATGCTTCCAGTCGCGACGCCACCAAATGCAGTGATCTTCGGCTCCGAACGCATCGAACTCCAGCAGATGATCCGCGCAGGACTCTGGCTCAATTTTGTTGCAATCGCGATGATCACGTTTTTCACCTATGCCGTCATCGTGCCGGTCCTGCTGGGCCCCTAGCGGTGTTTGTGCCGAGCACGTCCCGTGCTGTGCCGCTGGCGAACCAGACACGTGGCGCATCGACACAGTCGTGGCGAACCACGACAGCCACTCGTGAGCCTCCAGGAGTTCTGCTTCAGCAGCCTGTTCCCCCGCTACGAGCGCATCAAAGCGAGCGAGCTGCCTTTTCGCAGTGGCATCGGAGGCAAGCAAGTCGTTGCTTGCCGACTCGGCACGGAACTCGCATCTCCATGTTGTCAAACGAGTCTCTCAACCCCTCTAACCGACGCGCACTACCGGACCCGCACTACGCGGTCCTAGAGCGTGCAGCCTCGCCAAAGGAGCAAAACCAATGTCCGTACCGAAAATCGCGATCAACGGTTTTGGACGCATCGGAAGAACGATTTGTCGCCTCGCAAAGCAGCGAAAGCACTTCGACATCGTGGCCATTAACGACCTCGCTTCTCCCGAAGCGCTCCAGTACGCGTTCCAGTACGACAGCGTACACGGCACCTACCCTGGCGACGTCGAACTTTCGGGCAATACGATGACCGTTGACGGAGACCCCTTCCTTATCTTGAATGAACCACAACCGTCTCGACTTCCATGGGCCGAACTTGGGGTGGACTACGTAATCGAAAGCAGTGGGATATTCCGCAAGCTCGATGACCTTAAGGATCACCTCGATGCAGGTGCGAAACGTGTCATTCTGACCGTTCCGAGCAAGGACTTTCTAGAGAGCACTCTGGTCATGGGCGTCAATGATCACGTCGTCAAACCTGAATCTCAAATCATCAGCAACGCGAGCTGCACCACGAACTGTGCTGCACCCGTCGCCAAGGTTCTGCACGACAGTTTCGGAATCCGGCGTGGGTTCTTGAATACAATTCACGCCTATACGTCGGACCAACACCTCGTTGACTCGCCCCATCCGAAGGACATGCGGCGCTCAAGAAGTGCCGCAACGAATATCATCCCAACTTCTACGGGCGCAGCGAAAGCAATTGGACGGGTCATCCCCGAGCTCGAAGGCAGACTCGACGGTCTGGCGATGCGCGTCCCCGTTCCCGATGGCAGCGTGGTGGATCTAACAGTCGAACTCAATACCTCGACAACCGTAGAACAGCTCAACGACGCGATACAGACCGCCGCCCTTGGCCCCATGGCGGGTATTCTTGAATACAGTTCCCGCCCCATCGTATCGTCCGACATTGTTGGCAACACATCTTCCAGCATCTTCGATTCGCCGCTAACACAAGTAGTGGACGGTCGACTAGTCAAAGTAATCGCCTGGTACGACAATGAGTGGGGCTACAGCGCGCGGGTCGATGATTTGATTTGCCGCCTGGCACAGCTTGACGGCATGTCACAATAAAGTGATACCTTGAGAAGACTCCACGAACCCCATCGCAGGAATTCGCCGCCCCATTCAACAACACGGTGGATTTAGGTGTTATGTCAGAACAAGAACAAGACACAATCAAACCTCTACTTGAGATCAATCAACTCAGGTTCATCGAAACGCGACGCTCGCAAATTTTCTTCTCCCAAGATCAGGCGTGGAAGATCAAGAAGCCATTGCGTGGGGACTCTACGGTGCTCGACGCCCCGCAAGTGCGGCGGGACGCCTGCGAGCGAGAACTCGAGCGCGGTCGCTTGCATGCGCCGGGCGTTTATCTAGGAGTCGTGCCGGTCACGCGAGATCGCGCGGGCGCTCTATTTATCGATGGAGAAGGCGAAACAGTCGACTGGGCGGTTCACATGCGAGGCCTTCCCGATTGCGACCGAGCCGACCACCGCCTCATAAACTCACGCCTCGACGACGATCACATTCGACGAATTGCGGAGCACGTTGAGGCTTTCCATTCGACAGCACCCGTCGAGTCGCGGTTGGATTCGTTTGACTCGCCGGCGGCGATCTCCTCGCATATCGAATGGGCATTTGGACGCGCAGATCAGCTGGAAGCGGATGATCGAGCTGCCGTTGCGGTTCAAAAATGTGAAACGTGGCAACACGACTTCATCCGCGATCACGCAAGCCTATTTCGCCAGCGATTATTGACGGGCCGCGTTCGCGACGGTCACGGCGACCTGTGCCTGAAGAACATCTTTCTCGATGACGCCGACAATACCGCCGCCGTCGACGGAGGACATCGCAGCTTCGAATTTCGCATGTCCGACGTAGCCGCCGATGTGGCAACCCTGTCGCTCGATCTTTCGGTGCACGGCCGAGTCGATCTCGCCGAACGTTTTATCGCCGCTTACACCTACGCGGCCAACGACTTCGATTTGTATTCCGTGATCGACTTCTACGAGAGTTGTCGGGCCAACCTCGAGGGCAAGACCGCAGATCAGCTTCGTCGAGATGACACTTTGACATCGAAACTACGCGAGCGCACGAAACAGCGGGCCGTTCTCTATGAGCGAGCGGCCCTCGCATTCGAACGGCGTCCCTTTCTCCCTCCGATGGTCGTGGCGTTAAGCGGCCTGGTTGCCACCGGCAAGAGCTCCGTAGCACGCGCTGTCGCACACCAAATCGCCGCTCCCCTAGTCAGCTCCGACGCAACCCGTGACTTCATGCTGCGCGACGGTGGCGATCCCGCAGCGAACGCTTGTCACGAGATGGATTGGGAAAAGAGCTTCCATCCCGGCTTTCGCGATGAGGTCTACAACGAAGTGTTTCGTCGTGCTGAGATGGTGCTTGCATCGGGACGTCCCATTGTGATCGACGGTTGCTTCGGGACCCGCTCGCTGCGAACCCGAGCACGCCAATTGGCTCAGCGATTCGCAACCCCCTTTTTCTTCGTCGAGTGCACCGCCGCTGAATCTGTCGTGCGCGACCGCTTAGTCGATCGCTCCCGGCGCGACGGCGTCCCGCTCGAATCATGGCAGAACATTTCCGACGATTTCCGGGCAATGTGGGAGCCGACCGTCGAGCTGCCATCTCATGAGCACGTCGTGTTAGAGACAGACCGCCCCTTGCAAGTGAACGTTCGAATCCTCGAAGACTTCCTGCCTGTGTGGCCGGAAGAATTCCAGTAGTGGCGACGATGAAACTCCATCAACCCGCCGCGGATAACTCCAACCCTGTGCACGCCGTCACCTTCGATTGTTGGGGCACGCTGATCTACGAGCGGGACACCGACAAAGGTTACGCGGTACGAGTCGACGCAGTACAACGCGTGGCGCGCGAAGCAGGCGCGGCAGTAGACAATCTCCGCGCACGCAAGGCGCTCGATGTCGCGTGGTCTCGTCATTGGCAAATGTGGTGTGACGGGGTCGCCAGCGGCGTGGGCGAGATCGCCAACTGGTCACTTCGAGATCTTGGAATCGAGGATTTTGAATTGGCCGCCTTGCTGGCCGACGAACTCGCAAGCGTCGCCCTGGATTCGGAAGTCATCGCACTTCCCGGTGCGTCGATCACACTCGAGCGCCTCACGAAGGCGAAAGTAGGACTCGCCCTGATCTGTGACACGGGCTTCAGTCCGGGTTCCGTAGTCCGGCAACTCCTCGATCGCGTCGGGCTGCTGGACATGCTGAGCGTGCAGGTCTTCTCCGACGAGGCAGGTGTACCCAAACCCCACGCAGACGTCTTTCACCTCGCACTGGCCGAACTTGACGTACAACCACAGTACGCCGTTCATGTCGGCGATCTCAGACACACCGATATAAAGGGCGCACGGGCCATCGGCATGGGGACGATTCGCATCAACGATCATCACGACGACCAAACCGCGCTTCCCGATGCCGACGCGGTGGCCCAATCGCACGCTGGGTTGCGGGCCATTCTGGGAATTGACTAAAACCGTTGTCCCGATCGACCTTTGTTGGAGACAGCACAGTACCGGGCCGACTGTGCGGCGAATTGCCTCGACCCGGGGTGTTCTGCCGCAGCCGGCACCCGATCTGTGACAAGAGCATTCGATCCCAATCCATCCTCTCGCTCTCAGGAGCGGCGGACATGGCGGTTGTGGCGGGATACGGGCCTTGGCACGAGTCGTGCGTTACCCCCTGTTCACTCCCAAAGCTCAGGCTTCGCGGAGCGCGGCAACCGTATTTTTAATCGCCAACGCACGGAGTTTCACGATGCATCGGAAGCTTACCCATCCCAATACGAATACAACGGTCTTTAGAGCCCGAGGCATCACCAAGGTATATCGGATGGGCGAAGTCGAGGTTCACGCGCTCCGCGGCGTCGATCTCGATCTTGAGCGATCCGAATTTGTAGTGATGCTCGGACCGTCCGGCAGCGGGAAATCAACGCTGCTTAACATTCTCGGCGGGCTGGACCTCCCGTCCGCCGGGACCGTGAGCTACGGCGACCTCGATCTCACCCACGCTGACGAGGCCAAGTTGACTCAATACCGGCGTGAGCATGTGGGCTTTGTCTTCCAGTTCTACAACCTGATCCCCAGCCTGACTTCGCGAGAGAACGTTGCACTTGTCACAGAGATTGCGACGAACCCCATGTCGCCTGAAGATGCCCTAGCGATGGTCGGACTCGAAAATCGGATGGACCACTTCCCAGCGCAGTTGTCCGGTGGCGAGCAGCAGCGAGTCGCCATCGCCAGAGCCATCGCGAAACGTCCCGAAGTATTGCTATGCGATGAGCCAACCGGCGCACTGGATATTCATACGGGCATCGTCGTGCTCGATGCCATCGAGCGAGTCAACCGCGACCTCGGAACAACCGTCGCGGTCATCACGCACAACGCTTCGATTGCGGCGATAGCCGACCGTGTCCTCTACATGGCCGATGGTCGCATTGATCGGCAGGTTATTAACAAAGAGCGTGCGGTTGCGCGCGACTTGGCATGGTGACCGCGTGCGTGCGCTGAATCGAAAACTCATCCGCGATCTTTGGCAAATGAAGGCTCAATCTCTTGCCATCATCGCTGTCATTGGTACCGGCGTGGCGATGTTCGCGATGTACCTGTCGACCTTCGAGTCTCTCGATCGAACACGGACAGACTATTACAATCGCGAACGCTTCGCGGACGTCTTCGCCACCTGCAAGCGTGCGCCAGTTGGGCTCGCAGAACGTATCGCTGAGATCCCGAAGGTTGCGCAGGTTGACACCCGCATTCTTGTCCACGTCACCCTCGACATTCCGGGTTTTGAAGAGCCGGCAACAGGGCGGTTGATTTCGATTCCGGAATACGATCGAGACACCCTCAATGATGTGGTTCTTCGCGATGGCCGCTACATCAACGCAGATGCCAGTGACGAGGTATTGGTCCATGAGGCCTTTGCCAATGAACATGGCCTCGGACCCGGGGACCAGATCGCGGCCATCATCAACGGTCGTCGCAGGGAACTCCAAATCGCGGGAGTCGCACTTTCGCCGGAATATGTCTACGTCATCGCGCCCGGGGAGATCATCCCAGACCATCGCCGTTTCGGCATATTCTGGATGGGACGACGCGCTCTCGCCGCGGCGTTCGACATGGAGGGTGGCTTCAATCACGTCAGTTTGCGTCTCACGCCGAGCACCAATGGCACGAAGACCGACCCGGGCTCCGTTCTCGTTGACCTCGATCGATTGCTGGAGCCCTACGGAGGACTGGGTGCGATCGAGCGGCGACATCAGCAATCGCATTGGTTCATCGAAAGCGAACTCCGAGAGCTGCGGACCATGGCATCGATTCTGCCGGTCATCTTTCTCGGCGTCGCCGCCTTCTTACTGAACGTTGTCCTTTCGCGCACAGTCGCGGTGCAGCGCACTCAGATCGCAGCGCTGAAAGCGGTCGGTTACAGCAATCGCGAGGTGGCACTTCACTACCTCGCCACCGGTCTCTTGATCGCCAGTCTCGGGTCCGTCGTTGGCAACGTCGTGGGAGCGCAAATGGGCGATGGCCTGACAAGGCTCTACGCCGAGTACTTTCGCTTCCCCAATTATTCTTATGAACTCGGGGCACAGGTAGCCATTGCCGCCGCTGCGATCAGCCTCTGCGCCGCTGCGCTCGGCTCACTGGCTGCAGTCCGCCGCGCGGTCTCTCTCCCCCCTGCAGAGGCGATGAGGCCGGAGCCGCCTGCCCGATTTGAAGCCACACGCCTCGAACAACTGGGCCTGTACCGCGTCCTCAGTCCGTCGGCACGAATGGTCCTGCGCAACGTTGCTCGACGCCCCTGGCGATTCGTCCTCTCCTCTTTCGGAGTAGGAATGGCCATTGCGCTGATGATCCTCGGTTCGTTTTTCATCGATGCGATCGACTATTTGATCTCAATGCAATTCGACGTCACGAATCGCCACGATATCGCGGTGACTTTCGTCGAGCCTCGCTCGGCCCGTGCGCGATACGAACTTGAAAGACTTCCGGGCGTAGTCCGGATCGAGCCATTTCGAGCAGTCCCCGTTCGCCTCCTTCATGAAAACCGATCGCGCCACGCATCCATCCTCGGCCTCCCGGCAAAGCCCGTGCTCAGTCGTGTGGTCGATCGCAAACTCGGGCCCATCGATCTACCCCCAGAAGGGCTTGTTCTCTCGGGCTCACTCGCCCAGTTACTCGGTGTGAACGTCGGCGACTCGATCACGGCCGAAGTTCTCGAAGGCACGCGCCCCAAACGAGATCTTGTCGTTACCGCGCTCGTCGACGACTTTCTTGGACTCTCTGCGTACATGGAAGCCAACGCGCTCGCGGTGATGATGCGGGAGGGCCCGAGCCTCAGCGGTGCTTTCTTATCCATCGACTCCGCAATGCAGGACGCTGTCTACCACGAACTGAAACAAACGCCTGCGATAGCAAGCGTCTCCCTCTCCCGCGAAGCTGGACGGAATTTCCGCGAAACGATCAGCGCGAACATGATGCGCATCATTCTATTCAACATCGTTTTCTCCACAATTATTGCGGTCGGGGTTGTTTACAATGCAGCGCGGATCTCGCTTTCCGAGCGATCACGCGACCTGGCCAGTCTACGAATTCTGGGTTTCACCCGGAGAGAGATCACACTTATCCTGCTCGGTGAGCTCGCATTGGTGACACTCGCAGCCGTACCCATTGGGAACCTCTGCGGTAAGGGCCTCGCTTGGTTAACCCTCGCGGAACTTCGCAATGAGCTCTACCGCATTCCCCTAATCATCGAACCGTCGACGTATGGCCTAGCGACTGTGACAGTGATCCTCGCCTCGCTGTTATCTGGATTGCTCGTACGTCAGCGCTTGAATCGCTTGGACTTGATCGCAGTACTGAAGTCGACAGAATGAAAGGAACACAATTATGAGGGATGGCAAACGATGGATCTTCTGGGGCGCGGTTGGGGCCATCACACTCGCGTTGCTCGGCTGGGCTTTCTGGCCCCGTGCGGAACGCGTCGATATCGTGACGATCATTCGCGGTCCCCTTGTCGTAACCCTCGACGAAGAGGGGGAAACCCGGGTGCGCGAACGTTTTGTCGTCTCGGCACCGGTCGCTGGCCGGCTACTCCGCATTGAACTCGAACCCGGCGACCCCGTGGTCGCACACGAAACCGTGCTCGCAACCTTCCAGCCGAGTGACCCCACGCCTCTCGATCCCCGCAGCCGGGCGGAGTCCGAGTCGCAGGTACGGGCGTTCGAGGCCGAACTCGAACGCGCGAAACACGAGCGCGACCGGACGAGCGCCGACCTCGAATTCACCAAGCGAGATTCCTCCCGCGCCCGACGCCTCGCTGCTCTCGACGTACTTTCCAAGGAGAAACTCGAGATCACGGAACTCGGTGAAAAGCGGGCCCTCGAGAATTTCGACGCAGCAGAACATGCTGTCGAAAGCGCGACACATCAACTTTCCGGCGCCCGCGCGCATCTACTCAATCTCGGAAATCCAGAGCGACCCGTCGACGATCCCGCCAATATCTACTCGCCGATCAATGGCGTCGTATTGCGCCGCATGCGTGAGAGTGAGTCCGTCGTGGCCGCGGGCGAACCGCTGCTTGAGGTAGGTGACGCCCACGATCTCGAAATCGTCGCGGACTACTTGTCGAGAGACGCGGTTCGAATCCGCCCCGGCGCGCCGGTTCACATCGAGCGCTGGGGTGGGAGCGGTGTCCTTCAAGCCAGAGTTCGACGCGTTGAGCCCTCAGCATTCACCAAGATCTCCGCGCTCGGTGTGGAGGAGAAGCGCGTCAACATCGTGATCGAACTCGTAACACCGTATGCGGACCGTGAATCACTTGCCGACGGGTTCCGCGTCGAGACACGGGTCGTCATTACGGAGCTCTCCAATGTCATTCAAGCGCCTACCGGCAGCATGTTTCGTCGCGGTAGCGATTGGGCGGTCTTCGCGGTCGAAGACGGCCGCGCGCGTCTTCGCTCGGTCGAGATCGGCGCACGAACGCCCGCTTTCGTGGAAATCTTGGATGGAATCACCGAGCACGATCTCGTCATCGCTCATCCGGGAGACACAATCTCCGAAGGAACTCGCGTTGCACCTCGAACCATCCCCTACTAAATAGTGATCTGCATTCTCTCCACTACTACCTGCGTCTGTCTCAACCCCCTTCCCGAGGGTCGCGGCACGTCGCCTGGCGTGGGGATGGGGCACGCACTGGCCTTCGCCAATCACACCATTCCACAATTGAGATCAAGCCATTGATCGCACTTTACCGAGGGACCAAAATGAAGAGCCAGTCCGACTCCAAACCATCCACCGACGAGATCGCACAGGCCTTGGCGAAGAACTCGGACTGGGTTCACGACGGCGCGGCCATCGAATGGATCCAGACGCATATCTCACACGTATTCATGGTTCGCGACCGTGTGTTCAAGCTGCGCAAGTCGGTGCGCCTGCCATTTCTCGACTTCAGCTCGCGTGAGGCTCGCAACGCTGACTGCCTGCGAGAGATCGCGCTGAATCGGCGCCTCGCTCCAGACGTCTACCTCGGCGTCGCCCCCATTTTATTCGAGGCCGGACGCGCTTGCGTTGGCAAGCTTGGCGAGTCGGTTGCGAATCCAGGCCAAGAACACGTCGTGGTCATGCGGCGCTTACCCACTGGGCGCGACGCCCTCTCACTTCTTGAAAATGACGAACTTCGCCCAACTCACCTAGAAGCCGTCGCCCAACTCTTGTCGCGCTTCCACACCAAGGTGGCGCTCGAGCAACCACTCCATTGGACCGAGCGCGAGTGGCTCGAACGGACTTCGGCGCCAATGCTCGAGTCTCTCTTTGCCGTGACCGATGCAAAGCTCATCTCGGCGTCCCGCAGCGAAGAGCTTGAATCACAGGTTCGCTCCCGCCTGCTCAATGCGCGACCGCACATTGAACTACGACGCCTCGAAGGACGCGCCGTGGATGCACACGGTGACCTTCATCTCGACCACATCTGGTTCGATCAAGCCACGAGTACCGATCCGCTCATGATTGATTGCATCGAGTTCAACGAAGATCTCCGGAAAATCGACAGTGCTTCAGAGGTCGCCTTCCTCGCCATGGATCTCGCCTATCGAGGCCGAAGTGACCTCGCCGATTACTTCCTGGCCGCCTATGCAATGTCCAAGGACGACTACGGTCTTTTCACCGTGGTCGACCTCTTCGTCGGCTACCGCGCACTTGTGCGCGCCAAGGTCGCCGCCTTGGCATCCAAGCAATCGAGTATCGCCGAAGCACAACGCGCTGCGGCACGCTCCAGTATCGAAAGACACATCGCGCTCACCGAGCAGTTCTTGGAAGATAAGAAGGCTGCCGGAATCGTACTCATTTGCGGCACGGTCGGATCGGGAAAGACAACCGTCGCCCGCTACCTCGCACAAACGGGACACGGAATCCCAATCTCCTCCGATCGTGTTCGAAAGTCTCTCGCCGGTCTTCCCCCGACGACACACCCCACCACAATCGCCGACGAAGGGATTTACGCTCCAAGTAAGACGGACGATGTCTATCGCGCCCTACTCGAGCGCGCCCAGTCTGTCGTCGAGAGCGGACGCACCGCGCTGCTCGATGCGAGCTTCTCGCGTCGCTGGCAACGCGCCCTCGTCCGGAGTTGGGCCTTGGAACGCGGAATCGCTGTCCGTCTGATCGAAGTTCGTTGCAAACGCGATACTGCGATCTCTCGCCTCGAGGCACGTTGGGCTGCGGGTACGGATGCCTCTGATGCTGGACCGGATTTTTTATCGACAAGCGAAGATCGCTTCGAAGCGCCCGACGAATGGCCCGCTTCCGACCATGAAATCGTTTGGACCGACTGAACATGCCCCACTGATTTGGATGCGAATGCGGCGCGAAGGTGACGCTACGACTTCGCCTCTAACGCATTTGCAAGCACGCGAGCGCGGCGCTCGAGCGCCATGAGCCGCCGTCTTAGATGGAGTGCGACGTCGACGCCTGCTGCGTTTACCCCAAGGTCGTCCATCAACACTTTCGCGAACCGAAGATCCTCGGCCTGCTCTGGCAACAACTCTTCGCCTTCGAACAAACCCTCCCGTCGCAGCTCTGCGAGGAAGGATCTCCCCTCTACACCCAGAAAGATTAAAACTTCTTCTACTAAAATTCGTCGGTCACTCATGAGAATAGCTCCTTTCGAATTTCGGGATCTTCGAACGGGTGTATCGCGTCGAGCAGTGCCTCGGTTTCGTCATCGAGCTTCTCCGGGACCTTGATTTGTACTCGCACGAGAAGATCGCCAGCTGGGCGCCCGCTCTGGCTGGGAACGCCCTTCCCTCTCAGACGTAACCGCGCGCCACTGTCAGTTAGGAGAGGAACCGTAAGCGTTGCCCGGCCGTCGAGAGTCGGAACATCCACTTGCGCTCCAAGGATTGCTTCGCGCACGGAGATCGGAAGGTCCAGCGTAAGATTATTGCCCTCGCGCCGGAAGACGCGATGCGGACGAACGCGGAGCGCAACCCACAAGTCTCCCGCCTCTCCTCCGCCAATTCCTGGCGACCCCTTGCCCGGAATTCGAAGCCGCCCGTTTGAGTTCACTCCTGGCGGAATGCGAATCGTCACTGAATCCACCGACGCGGCACCTCCCGGCTCTTGTCGACTCAAGGAAAGCGTCTTCTCGCCACCGCGAACGGCTTCTAGAAAGTCCAACTCAAGACTCGCTTCGAGATCTGCGCCACGCAACCGGAAGGTCGACTGCTGATGTCCCTCGCGCGAATACATTCTGCCGAACAAGTCGTCAATGTCGCCAAAGTGAAACTCGCCGTCGGTCGCGCCATGGTGGTCACGACCGCGGGTACCGAACTCTGCGCCGAAGGCTTCCTTCCTCTTGCGAGCGTTTTCGGCGTCGAAGCCCGCTTCGAGCGAGATCTCACCGAACTCGTCATAGCTCGAGCGCTTTGAGTCGTCCGATAGCACCGCCCACGCACTCGCAATTTTCTTGAAGCGCTCCTCAGCTCCCTTGTCACCGGGATTGAGATCGGGATGATACTTCCTGGCTAACTTGCGATAGGCCTTTTGAATTGTTTGGCGGTCGGCATCTCGTGCGACGCCAATGATTTCGTAGAAATCTTTTGACTCGTCCTTGGTCGACTCCATCAGATGTATTGCCCCCCGCCTTCGCCGGGTTTCGTCACCGGCGGGGCCTCAGCTGATCGCCCCGCCAAGACCGACTGATACGTCTCTCCGCCAAACATTTTCTTGAGTCGGTCGTCCCACTCGTCCGCCGTCGAAGCGACCACGCGAATCGCAAATCGAAGTTCTTCCTCGCGAAACTGTTCACCGAGCAGCGTCTCATCAAACCAAATCGAGCGGTTCGGAACATCGAGAGTAAAGCGACCAAACATAAGGCCAAAATTGAGCCGAGCCAGGAAGAGACCTAGCTCGGGAGTCACCTCAAACCCAACGTTCGAGATCGCAAAAACTCGGACCACAATCTGTCCGTCGGGTGTAGCGCGTGGCGCCACAGTGACGTGAACCTCGCCGATGGGAAGCACGTAGTCCTTGTCGCCATCTTGCTCGGGGGGGCGGCCCAGAACATCAGTCACGATCTGCTCGACTCGCTGGCGAGCGATTGCAAGCTTCTTTCGCGCTTCATGCTCAACCTCGTGACTCCCGTGTCGAACGTCCAGTGTGACGTCTGGCTTCTCGCCAAATACGTCAGTAAGCACGGCTGACAGGAGATCCACTGCATTTTCCGCATTCGCAAGGCTGCAAGTCCAAGGCAGTGTCGAGATCTTCGGATCCTCGGAGGCGAAGCCCAGCTTCACGAGTGATTCACGTACAGCTTCGTCGAGACCCGGAATAGTGGGGGGTCTTCCCGGAATTCGGACTTCGATTTCGCCTGCCTCAAGCCGCGTCATTTCAACCGCGTGCAGTGGCTGACAACTCGGAACCGCGAGCACAAAATCGAATGGCTCGAGCCCCTCTACCTCGGACAAAAAAAACGAACGTGCAGCAGCGGGGTTGGTCATCATCTCTCCAAGTCAGCATTCCAGGGGGCCGGTTTGCTGTTTTGTGTGGCGCCACATTTGACGGTTCGACTCAATTTCGTGTGAGACGGGGCAAGCCGTCTACTTGATTTCATAGCGAAGAACTGTTGTCCCCGCGGTACCGTTGAGAATCGCCGTACCATCACAAAGTGCGCCGATCGCGGCCTGGGCGCCAGTGGACTCGACAAATCGGCAGGCCGCTTCGACCTTGGGGCCCATTGAACCTGCGGCGAACGAACGCGCACGGAGTTGCGCCACCGTTGCTCGGCGAATCGGATGGCGAGTCTGGGGCCAATCCGCATAGACAGCCGGCTGGTCTGTTAGAAGAAGCAGAGCCTCGGCATCAAGGCATTCAGCCAAGAGCGCTGACGTGAGATCCTTGTCGATGACCGCTTCCACTCCGCC
>JBLHOB010000023.1:0-13341 GCA_047619425.1 Myxococcota bacterium | reverse complement strand
GGGATACGGCCACCGATCGTCGTCTCACCGTCACGAAGCATCTTCTCTGCTTCGCCCGGCTTGCACAGGCCGATGTTCTCGTACCAATCGAGCTCGAGTGCGGACGAGAGGTCGTACACTTCGGCGAGCGACATGTCCTCTGGGCCAAGGCCCGCTTCTTCGTAGGCCGCAGCCGCGATTGAATCGCGAAAGCCCATGTCCGGCACCGGCACGCTGTAGGCGGAGTCGGTCGACATGTTCGGCATCTCGATCACCGAGCTCGGGAAGTTCGGCGTCACCGTCGACACACCCGACACCCTAACGGGGTTGAGTGAATGCTTGCGCGCATATTCCATGCTGGTCAAGATCACGCACGCAGCGCCATCACTCGTTGCGCAGATTTCGAAAAGACGCAGCGGGTCGGCAACCATGTTGGAGTTCAACACGTCTTCGATCGTGTACTTCTTGCGATAGCGCGCGTTGGGGTTCTCGAAACCATGACGCGAGTTCTTGACTTTGACTTGTGCGAAGTCTTCTTCGGTTGCGCCGTAAATGTCCATGCGGCGACGCGCATAGAGGGCAAAGTACGTCGGGTTCGTGCAGCCCATCAAGCGAAAGCGCAGCCAATCGGGATCGTCCCAGCGCTCACCGGCGTTGGGAGCGAGGAAGCCCTTCGGCGTGGTGTCGGCGCCAATCACCAACGCGACGTCACTCATGCCCGCGAGGATGCGTGCGCGTGCGGCGTTGATCCCGGTCGCACCCGACGCGCATGCGGCGTACGAGGTTGCAACGCTTGCACCCGACCAACCGAGTGCCTGAGCAAAGGTCGCACCCGCCACATAGCCCGGGTATCCGTTGCGGACCGTCTCTGCGCCGGACACGAAGTCGACGTCCTTCCAGTCAATGCCAGCGTCCTTCAATGCGAGGTTGCAGGCTTCCACTCCGTATTCGACGAAGTTCTTGCCCCACTTGCCCCACGGATGCATCCCGACACCCAATACCGCTACGTCTTTGCTCATTTGTTTGCTCCTTCGTTCAGGCCGGCGCGGCGTTCGTCGCAGGCCTGTAAGTTTGATGACATCCGCTTAGTCGATTATTCGGCGACCGGCTTCCACTTCCACATTGTGTGCTCGACGTTGTCGATGTCGTAGGTGCGTTCAACAACGAGCTCGACCTGCATGCCGGCCTTGAGGTCCGAGTGCTTTACGCCCTTGGCTGTCTGTCCCATCACGACAAGCTTTTCTTCCGCGAGTTCAACCGCGGCAATCGTGTAAGGCTCAAAGGGATCGTCGGCGATGTAGGGTGCCGGCGGCTTGTAGAAATGCTCGGCATAGGACCAGATCGTGCCAACGCGGCTCAGATGTACCTCGGCAAATTCTTTCGACTGGCAGCCGGGGTTGCGGCAGTAGGTCGACTCTTTCGGAAAGAAGTAGGTGCTGCATTCGCTGCACTGGCTTCCGATCAGCTGAGGCTTGGGGCCCGTCGTGAACCATCCTTCGATGGCGGGTACTTGCTCTTGGGCGGACATAATCTTTCTCCTTCTTCTATCTGTAAGTTCTACGCGGTCAGGGTATGCCCCGCCGGCAAATCAACTCTACGCTGCGGGCGTTTCGTATCCGAATGTCACTGCGGGACTCTTGCCGTCGATCACGGCTTCGGCGAGCCGGCGCTTGTGAAAAGAGAGCGAACCCCACGAAGCATCAAGGCTCCAGGCGCGGCGCATCCAAACGTGGAGATCTTGCTCCCACGTGTACCCGAGCGCACCGTGCACTTGGAGCGCAGTCTTTGCGATCGAGACGGCGGCTTCGCCGGTTGCGATCTTCGCCATCGAAACATCGACAGCACGACCGGGTGTGGCATTCGCAACAGAGTCGGCTGCGCGATACACCAACGTGCGCGCGTACTCGACCTTGACCTTTTCGTTGGCGAGCATGTGCTTGATCGATTGAAACGAGCCAATCGGCACGCCAAATTGCTTGCGCTGGGTTGCGTACAAGACCGCCATGTCGATCAGCTGCTGCGCGACACCTAGTAGCTGTGCGGCACATGCGAGGGTGCCGCGATCAAAAGCTGCTGCTTGAAGCGCGCGCCCCGCGTCGCCATCGGCGAGTAGGGTCGCAGCGGAAGGCGTCCACTCGACGCTAGAAATTTTCTTGGCCGGATCGTTCGCAGCTTGTGCTGTCAGCTTCACCGCGCTGCTCGGGACGGCGTGCACTGCGTCGCCGGACGAAAGAAGCAGCAAGTCTGCAATGTGGGCATCGCTCACGAAGGGGCTTTGCTCGTGACCCACCGCGAGGATCGCTGCGCCTTCGGCAACCTTAGGCAACCACTCTTTCGCGACATCACCACCGGCTTCTGCGAGAAGCGGGACACCGACAAAGGCAGTCGGAATCACCGGCTCGGCAAGACCCGCTCGACCCGTCTCTTCCAGCACGAGCACCATGTCGACTTCGTTCATCCCCATCCCGCCGTGTTCGTCGGGGACAAGGAGGCCGGGCACGCCGATCTCGGCGAGCTTCGCCCAAAATTCCGGGCTGCGGCCTGTGTCGGTTTCCCACATCGCGCGGATGTGCTCAACCGTGCACTCTCCCTCGAGAAAGTCGCGAACCGTTTGTTGAAGCAGTAGTTGGTCTTCCGAGAAGACGAATTCCATGCTGACTATTTCCTTGGAAGACCGAGAATGCGTTCGGCGATGATGTTGCGCTGCACTTCATTGGTGCCGGCGTAGATGGGGCCCGCGAGAGCGAAGATGAACCCGTCGAGCCATTCGCCAACACCCTTGGCCGCGGGAGCACCGGGCAAGAGTTCGCCGCGCGCACCCAAAAGCTCAAGCGCCAACTCGTGCATCTTGATGTCGAGCTCAGACCAGAAGATCTTGTTGAGGCTCGATTCGGCGCCAATCTTGCCGCCCTTCAACATGCGTGAAACGGTTTGATACGTGTTGAGCGTATACGCCTCGGCGTCCATCCAGCAGCGTGCCACTGCGTTGCGCACCGAGTCATCGATGGGCTCGCCCTGGGCTTCGGTTTCACGGAAGAGTTCGACGAGCTTGCGAGCCGTGTTTTGAAAGCGCGCCGGGCTGCGCAGCATCAAGCCACGCTCAAAGCCGGCCGTCGCCATCGCGACACTCCAGCCTTCACCCACCGGGCCGAGGCGGTTTTCTGCCTTGACGCGAGCATTGTCAAAGAAGACTTCGGCGAAGGCCGCTTTGCCTGAAAGCTTTTCGATCGGACGCACCGTAATGCCAGGCGCGTCGAGGGGGCAGAGAATGAACGTAAGCCCGCGGTGACGACTTGATTCGGGGTCAGTGCGGAACATGCCAAAAAGCCAGTGTGCATACGCGCCGCGCGAGGCCCAGGTCTTCTGCCCGTTGATCACGTACTCGTCGCCTTCGAGGATCGCGGTGGCTTGAATGTTCGCCATGTCAGAGCCCGCGTTCGGCTCGGACCAACCCTGCGCCCAGACCTCGTCACTCGAAGCCATCTTGGGCAAGAAGCGCGCGCGCTGTTCGTCGGTGCCAAACTCCATGATGGTCGGGCCGAGGAGGAAGATGCCGTTTTGGTTGACACGTCCAGGTGCGTTGGCGCGGTAGTACTCTTCTTCGAAGATCAACCACTCGAGTAGGTCGGCGCCGCGGCCACCATAGGCAACAGGCCACGGGACCATCGCCCAACCGCCGCCGTGGAGCTTCTTCTCCCATTCGCGGTGCTCTTCAAAACCTGCGGCCGAGTCAAAAGACTTAAGCGGCTCACTGGGTACGTTGCTCTCAAGCCACGTGCGCGCTTCTTTGCGGAAGGCTTCGTGCTCCGAGGTGAAGTTCAATTCCATCGTTTCTCACTCACTCGCTTGTAGGGAGGGTCGTTGGTGCTTGCCGGATTCTGCGGGCTCGGCCCGGCGATCGGCTACGACTTGTCGTTGAAGCTCGCGTCGCGCTTTTCAACAAAAGCATCGCGCGCCTCTTGCGAGTCGGGCGACATGTAGAGTTCGAGGGTGAAGCCCTGCTCGAACTTATAACTCTGCTTCGGGTCGAGAAGCTCGATGCCGTTGAGCGACCACTTGGCCAACCGCAGCGCCTTGGGCGATTTGTCCGCGATGCAGCGCGCGAGGTTCATCGCCTCTTCGCGCAACTTCTCTTTGGGGACAACAGACTCAACGCCGCCAAGGCGGTACGCCTCTTGTGCGTCAATCGCCTCGCCCGTGTACAACATGCGGCGCGTCTTCTGCATGCCAAACAAGCGCATCAAATGCGTTGCGGCACCGAGTGCTCCGCGGTCGATCTCGGGCAGGGAGAAGGTCGCGCACTCTGAAGCGATCACGATGTCTGAGGCACCCGAGATGCCAATTCCGCCACCGAGGCAGTAACCGTGCACAGCCGAGATCACGGGGATCGGGCAGTCATAAATGTTGCCGAAGGTTTCATAGCAGCCGCGGTTTACGTCGAGGATTTTGGTGCTGTCTTCGGCGAGTTCTTTGATATCGACACCGGCTTGAAAGCCTTTGCCTTCGGCGCGAATCACGACGCAGTTGACTTCGCGGTTTTCACCGAGTTCCTTGATGCCGTTTGCGAACTCAAACCACGCCGCACTGCCAAGTGCGTTTACGGGCGGGTTGTTGATCACCACCTCGCCAATGCCGTCACTGATACTGAAGTCGATTGCCATGCTTGCTTCCCGTCTAGTTCGCGAGGGCTTTGAGGGTTTCCTCAGCCTCACTCATGATGCGTTGCACCAACTCGTCACAAGTTGGCATGTCGTCGATCACGCCCGCGATACTGCCGCCGGGCAAGTAGCCGTTAATGGGGTCGCCTTCCTCCATGCCTTTGCGCGCGAGCATGGGCGCATTGGCGGCCATGATCGTCTGGGCATTGGTGAGGCGTTGGTTGCTGCGCATCTTTAGCGCCGACGTGAGCAAGTCGGCAATCGACGCGCCACTTGACTTGCGAAACGCCAAGCCGTTGCGGAGAGCCATCAATAGCCGGCTCGCGCCTGAAGCACTTTCAAGCCGGGCTACCAATTCATTTGAAACAACGCGCTGAGGCATGCCGTCGATTTGAGTCGTTACGACGACGTCGGCTACCGCCGCGGCCAAGAAACGGTCAGTGCTTGCTTTCGGCACCGGACTTTCTTGCGTCATCACGAAGCGCGTCCCCATCGCGATACCGGCAGCACCGTAGGCGAGTGCAGCAACCAGACCTCTGCCGTCTTTGAAGCCACCGGCACCTACGACTGGAATATCGACGGCTTCGACAGCAGCGGGTAAGAGAATCGAGGTAGGCACGGGGCCTGTGTGGCCGCCGCCTTCGCCACCTTGGACGATCACAATGTCGGCACCTAACTGCTCGGCCTTTTGAACGTGCTTCACCGCGCCGGTCGTGGGCACGCAAATAACGCCCGCGTCCTTCAAGCGCTTGATGAGGTCCGCGTTGGGCGCGCGGTTATAACCCGCCGCCTTTACGCCTTGACGAATGATCGCTTCGGAGATGATGTCTGCACCCGGTGCATCCATGAGGAAGTTCACACCAAAGGATTTATCGGTGAGGCGCTTCATCTCGAGGATCGCGGCTTCGACTTCGAGTGGCGGAATCGTCGCTGCGGCGAGAAAGCCTATCGCGCCCGCGTTACTCGCGGCGGCCGCGAGCTTGGGTGTCGCCACCCAACCCATGCCGGTCTGGATAATGGGATAACGGATCTCCAGTAGATCACAGATCTTGGTGTGCAGAGCATTCGACAATGGGGGGATCTCCGGGGGCTGTGGCTGGAGCTGGCTAACAAGCGAGCGTGATCAGCCTTTGACTTCCTTTGACGCTGCACCAGTCGGGTCGATGGTCTCACGCATAAGCGTCAGTTCGTCGGCACTGGGCGCGCGCGTCTCGACAACATCTTCAATGACGAGGTCGAAGCCCGTGGCCGCAATGACGTCGTCCACGCTTACACCCGTGTGGGTAGACACGAGGCGCATGGCGTGATCGGGGCCACCGAAGTCAAGAACACAGAGGTTCGAAACCACGCGGCGGATCTCGTGGAAGCGCGATGTTTCTTTACCGAGCTTTGCAGCGCGGTCGTAACCAACGCCCGAAACCACGTCGACCTTCTCAACGAAGACCTTCGGGCTGTGGTTCGGCACGAAGTAGCTCGTGGTGTGGTTGATCGTGTTGCCTGGCGCGCCGCGCATCCCCAAGAGCTGTGCCTTGGGTTTTTTGAAGTCACCGATGCAGGCGATGTTTTGGTTGCCGAAGCGGTCGATCTGGGTTGCGCCCATGATCACGTGACGGCGGCCCGAAGAAACGCATTCGAAGATTGCGCGATAGGGCATCCAACTTTCCACGATGGGGTCGGGGCCGGGTGCGCCGCCAAGGGGTTGGCAGGTGCTCACGATCGACGCGACACCGTCGGTCATCAAGATGTCGGGTTCAAAAGTCAGCTTGGCGAGACGCGCACCGAGTTGCGGCAGGGTGCCGATCGGGCTTACGAGTTTTTCGCCATCGCCGCGCAAGCATTCCGCCAACGCGACACCGCACTGTTCTGCTCGAGTGAAATCGCTCATCGGTTCTTCACGGCCTCCTGGTATTCCTTCTCCGAGGAGACGGCGAGGTAGCGCTTCTTAAACGCTTCCCATGCATCGGGGTCTTTTGCCGTTGCGGCGTACTCTCGTTGAAACGCTTCGTCGCGGTCGTAGTCGGGCGGGCACTCGGTGAAGTGCGCGCCGTTCGGTGCTTCGATCACGCCGTCGACCATCGTGCGATTGATCCGCAAAGTGTGGACGGTGCCTTCGTCGAGCAGGCTCTCGGTGGGGACGATCTTCTCAACGGACATGAAGCGACGCTTGGCTGCGAGGCAGTAAAGGTCGTCAAAGAAGGGGTCCGGGCCGAGGAACTGGCCGTTGCCCGTTTCGTCACCGCGGTTCATGTGGATCAGTGCTGCGTCGAGTTCGAGAGCCGGCATCGCGATCAGGGTCTCGCCATCAGCGTAGGGCGACTTCACGGTCTTGAAGCTCGGGTTGTACTTCTCGATGTCTGAGCCGAGGCCAGCGCGGGTCGGCAGGAACGGCAAGCGATGGACGGCAGCGAGCAGGCCCCACTGCAACATGCCTTCGTCGAGCTCAACCGCCTCAATCGAAGCCGTCTGGCGCGCGATGCGAAAGTGCGGCTCCAGCGGGATCGAGTCGAGAGAGACGAAGCCGTAGATGACCTTCTTTACCTTACCGGTCGCACACAGGAGCCCGACGTCCGGGCCACCATAAGAGACGATCGTCAAATCTTTGAGACTCGAGCGGATGATCTCGCGCACGAGTGACATCGGTTTACGTCGAGAGCCCCAGCCCCCGATCCCGATCGTCATTCCGTCTTCAAGCTCGGCGATGACTTCTTGCTCAGTGGTTCGTTTGTTCACGAATCAAAACCTTTCAGACGGGGCGGCCGTGCGAGCCGGTTGTCGGCAGTGCAGTTAGACCCGATGGGCCGAGGCCCGGATTATCGCGAAATGTCAGCTCGGGGCGCGTGAAAGTTGGCCTTATCCCCGTGGGGCTCAATGCCAGAGTACGATCGCGCGGAGAGTCCGGGGAGGCCCCGAGCTCAGTTCTCAAGAGCGGGGAAACAATAACGATACGTATCGTTTCTGTAAACAAAGCAGGGGAATACACGAGTTTGTCAGCGCACAGCTGACCGGGAACCCCGGAAGGTTTTCCAAGCGAGACCGGCGGGCGGGATGACGAATCCAAGAACGGCCGTCAGCAGGCTCCGACTCCAGGTCCACTGTGTGCCCCGACGAGGCCTCCTTGGGTCTCAGACCCGGCTACGCGCACGCCGGGCGTCCGAGGAGATGAGAAGTGGGCCGCAGCCGAGCCTGAAATTGCCAGGCGGAAAATGAGTTTCCGGAGGCAATTGACGCTCGGGACTGGCGCGCTCCAAGCGGCAACGCAAGCGGCGAGCCACCTACTGAGGCAAACACCCCGCCAAATCGTCCGCGCAACCCTCTGCCCCGTCCACCGCAAAGCCCGCTTGGGGTGGGGCGGTGCCGACTGCCGCGAATTCGGGTTCTTCGGGAAAGGCCGGCAGAAACAGACACCCGATTACAACTGCTGCGAGCAGCACGACGGCAAGGCCCAACTCGCGCAGCGTGCCGCGCGGCTCTTCGTTGCGAGTCAGTCGTTGATAGCCTGGTTGCACGAGTGCTCCGGGTTCGCGTTGATGCCGTTGGCTGGCAAGGTCGGGTCCAATTCGTGAGCACCTACATCGTCGCGCGGCCGTGTACGGCTTGAGTTCACTTTTGAAATCTGGCTATAAGTTCGCCGGCTGCCCTTATGAAAATCAGCGAGAACCTTGTGATAGTCTTGCTCCGGCATGCGTGAACACCGAGAGGCCACAGGACTTGATCCGCGTTCTGCAACGGTCTGCGGGGCGGTCGCGCTGCTGTTTGTCGCACACACCGTATATCTCGCGTGTGTCACCGAAGATGCCTTCATCACCTTTCGCTACGCGGAAAACCTGATCGCAGGGCACGGATTTGTCTGGAACCCCGGTGAAACACCCGTCGAGGGCTACACCAACTTTGGCTGGCTCATTCTCTGCGCCGGGATCCTAGGCTTGGGTCTCGACTTGCCGCTAGCGAGCCAAGTGATTGGCGTGGCGGCTGGGCTCGCGACTCTTTTGGTTGTCTACCGCGCCGGCCGACTGCTCGGCTGGTCGCCGCTCTTCGCAAGCGCCCCATGTCTGATGCTCGCCGTATCGGGCCCCTTTGCCACTTGGGCGTCATCGGGAATGGAAACGGTCTGGTTCACGCTATGGGTTGCCACCGCGGTGCTTGCCCACTCGCAGTTTCTAAAAAACGGCCGTAGCCATGACGCTTGGGTGACCTGCGCCGCGCTGATTCTCGCAACCCTGACGCGACCTGAAGGCGTTCTCATCGCCGGTCTTGTCACGGCCGCGTCGATATTTGCTGTGCTGCGCACCGAGTCGCTCGCTCGTCCAAAGCCACTCGCCGCCGTCACCCTCACGTATGCCGCGGTGGTGCTGGTCTACGTGCTTTGGCGTTGGAACTACTTTCAGTACCCGCTGCCCAACACGTTCTACGCAAAGACGGGAGGCGGACTCGCCCAAGCCATGCGCGGCGCTCAGTACAGCGGCTTGTTCGCACTTCACTTCGTTTCGCCTTGGCTACTCGCGATGCTGTTACCACTGGCCTTGCCTCGCGATGCAGCACGCAAAGCGACCCGGCATCTATTGCTTCCGCTATCGGCGACGATCGTGGTTGTCTATTCGGTGTACATCTGCGCGGTTGGCGGCGACTACATGGCGATGTACCGGTTCTTTGTCCCCATCTTGCCGCTGCTCTATCTCTTAGTCGCCGCCGCGCTGCACCGTGCAAGCGAGTCGAACCAGAGCACGAAGAACCTGGCCCTCATGGTCGCGATCGCATTGGGTGTGCTCGGAAGTGGGTTTCATTCAACGCCACTCGAAAGCGACTGGGTCGAAGAACCCGAACGCATGCACGGCAACTACCGCGGTGTTGAAACCGAGCGTTGGTATGTTGCGCGGCACCAGTTGATTGGCAAATTCTTCGCGCGCTATGGCAAAGAGGGCGAAAGTCTTGCGACGGGCGCCATCGGCGCAGTCGCATTTTACTCTGGGCTCGATGTCTACGACGTCCACGGGATTACCGACGCACACATCGCCCACAAAGGCACCGCGGTTGGCGTATTGGGCACAGGCCTCCCCGGACACGAAAAGTCCGACTACCCCTACATCTTCGCCAAGCGACCGACCTTCTACATGTTCAGTCGCAAGCTGAGAAGCGAGCCCTTGGGCGGCATCCCCTTGTTGGTTGCAGAAGTTGATGAACTGGTCGCACGGGAATACCGCGTCGGTTCGATCTTTCTCGAGGACAAAGTTAACGGCGAATCGGGGTACTTTTCGTTTCTCGAACGGCGAGACCGCAAGCCTGGGCGCCGCTAGGTTGCCCGCAATGCAAACGGCCACGAACATATGCAAATGACTAGACAGTGCATGAGAGAACGATGTCGAGCGACGTAGCGGCCACGACGAATGCTCGCAGCCCCGTGCGGCTCGCCGGCTTCCTTTTGCTCTTTGCGCTGGTTAACGGCTTGCTCGTCAACTGGGCGCTCCCCAATCTGCCGTGGCAAGCACAGCAGATGACAACGTTGAGCTATACGGAAGCCTTCATCGACCACACGGCGCACGGCGATTCGTGGAAGGCGATGCGGACCGCGCTGTTCTACACCGATGAAGCCCGCGTCAAACCGATCTACACCGCTCTGTACTTCGAGAACAATGTGCGGTTTCAGTATCCACCTTCAAGCTTGCTTGTTTTGCGCGCGCTGCGAGCCATGGGCGGTGATGCGGCCGTTGGCGATGGCACGCTCAACCGAATCGGATGGTGGTGCGTTGTCGGGATCGCGATGAGTCTCGTCCCGATCTTTTATCTCGCGCGCAAGCGGTATGGCTTGGTTGACGGTGACCGCGGTGATGGCGAAGGACCGGGACGCTTGCTCCCAGAGGCACTCTTCGCGTTGGCGACAGTCGCCATGACGCTCACCTTCTACCCAATCGTTCGCGGCTACTACCTCGGCCAGATCCAAGTTTGGATCGACTTGTTGATCGCGCTCGTCGTGCTCGCGTGGCTTGTTGACCGCAAGAGTCTCAGCGGGTTCTTCCTCGCACTGATCTGCGTCATCAAACCCACCTTGGCGCTAGTCGTTATTTGGGGGGCCTTACGCCGCGAGTGGAGTTTCATTCGAGGCTTCGCGATCCCGATGGCGGGCTTTGCGGCCTTGTCCCTCTACGCGTTTGGTTGGGACAATCACGTCGACTATCTCGGCGTGCTTTCCTACATCTCACAGCAAGGCGAAATTTTCAATCCGAACCAATCGATGAACGGGCTACTCCATCGCCTGCTCCACAACGGCAACTCGCTCGAGTGGGCAAAGGACGGGCTGATAACCTACAACCCGTTCGTCCATGCGGGCACGGTACTAAGCACCCTCGCCCTGATGGGCGCTGGACTCTTTGCTTCGCGGAGCGAGAGCAGCGAGAAGAATGCGGGGCCACTCGAACTCGCGATCATCATCGTCTGCGCAACGCTGGCGTCACCAACGGTTTGGACCCATCACTACGGCGTCATGCTGCCGCTGTTCGCGGTCGCATTGCCCGCGGTGCTCTCGCTCGAGCAGCCTGTTCGACAGCGCTACCTGCTGGGGCTCGTGGTTTCGTTTGCACTGATGAGCAACAACTTTCGTCTGCTCAACCGTCTGGCCGAAACCAACTTCAACTTTTTGCAGTCGTATGTTTACTTTGCGGGGCTCGGGCTATTGGTGTTGCTCTTCGCGTTGAGGCGAAGAAAATCGAACTCACCTGACCCGGCCTAAACAAGCCCTCGGCAGCTGCACTGTGCCTTTAAAAAGAAAGAGCGCTTCGCGCTACAGCAACTCGGCGAGCGCCTTAGCGAGGCGATCGTACTCTTCGATCTCGTTGTAGAGCTGCGCGGAGATGCGAAACATTCGACGCCCCGAAGCCGGACACGTCAGCACGGGTACTTCGATCCGGTAGCCGTCGTAGAGCGCTTCTTGCAAGACATCCAAACCGAGTGCCGAGGTCGCAGTCGCCGGCCCGAACTTGTGGGTCGCCGGCACGTGAAGTGTTGCGAGGCTGCCGAGCATCGTCTCGGGGCAGGGCGGCTCAATGCCGAGTGCTTGAGCGATGCGCCGCCTTCCCTCAACCACGAGGTCGTGATTGCGGGCCATCACCTCGGGCCATCCACCCGGAAGCAGGCCCTCCATGTAGCGAAGTGCGGTCGGTACGCAGAGCCACGGCGTAATGTCGCGGGTGCCCATCCATTCAAACTCCGCACGAAAGCGTGCATTGCCTTCGAGGCCTGCGTTGGCACCGTGGCTGATCACGGCCGGCCTGACTTCGTGTTGCAACTCGCGCCGCACGTAGAGAAAGCCCGCGCCTTTGGGCGAGCAGATCCATTTGTGGCAGTTGCCCGCATAGTAATCCGGTGCGAGAGCCTCGAGATCAACGGGGATCATGCCTGGGGCATGGGCGCCGTCGACGAACACCGCCACACCCTGCTCGTGAAAGAGAGCGATGAGTTGGGCCAACGGCATCACCATGCCGGTTGCGCTCGTGACGTGATCGAGCAGCGCCAAGCGAGTGCGCTTGGTGATCGCGCCCCGCATTGCATCGACCACAACTTCGGGGCCCGCAATCGGAAAGGGGATATCGACAACCACGACGCGACTCCCTGACGCGGCCGCAACATAGTCGAGAACGTTGCGCGTGGCGTTGTACTCGTGACTGCTGACAATCAGTTCGTCCCCTTCGCGCAGGGGAAGTGAACGCAAGACTGAATTGATCGCCATCGTTACGTTGGGAACAAAGGCGAGGTCGTCCGGGTCACAGTTCAGAAAACCACCGAGCGCACCGCGCGCCACCGCCAAGCGACTGGCAGACTCGCGATTTAGAAATGTGCCGGGTTGGTATTCGAGTTCGACTTGTAGACGTTGCAGTTCGGCGAGCACGGGTATTGGACAAGCGCCGAAGGAGCCGTGATTGAGATAGGCGACTTCGGGATCGAGGCCCCAGTCGGCCTTGAAGCTTGTGGGTAACTGCTCGCTCAAGCTCTCCACCCTTCACTTTCCAGTAGACACCTTCGGCGTGGCGCACGCGCACTCACTCTATTGCGCGCGTGTGTCCAAACACCTTAGTGATGAAACAACCGCAGCCCCGTGTGGGCCATTGCCATGCCGTAGTCTTTGCACGCACTCTCGATGTCGGCGTCGCGACTCGAGCCGCCGGGTTGAGCGATGTACTTGACGCCGTGCTTTGAAGCGTGATCGATGTTGTCCCGAAAGGGGATGAACCCGTCGGACACGAGCGTTACACCGTCGAGTTTCTGGATCCACTCCTTCTTGTCGGCGTCGGTAAGCGGCGTAAGCTCGCCCTCGATCGCTTCGCGAAGTGCAACTTCTTCAAACTGCGTGAGGTCACCTTCGAGATAACGAATGCGCCAGTTGATCCGCTCTTGCCGCTTGACGCCCTTCTTGAAAGCGAGGTCGAGCACGCGGGGGTGGCGACCCAAGTGCCAGGTGTCGGCCTTTTGCCCGGCGAGCTTTGTGCAATCAACGCGTGACTGTTGACCCGCGCCGATGCCGATCATCTGTCCATCGAGCGCGTAGCCGACAGAGTTTGACTGGGTGTACTTCAGTGTGATGAGGCCCAGCACCATGTCGCGTCGCGCGGCGTCATCCAAGGTGCCGCATACGGCAGTGGCGACATCGTCCATCGTGACGGTGCGGTTGTTGCGGTCTTGGGTGAGGCGCATGCCGAAGACGTCGCGCCCTTCTGTG
>JBLHOB010000022.1:0-13400 GCA_047619425.1 Myxococcota bacterium | reverse complement strand
TCAAGGTTGGGATCGGAACGGGAGCGATGGATGAGCACTATTTCCGTCGCTCGCCCGGCGCCGAGCAGGACGGGCCCGTCGCCGAGCGAGAAATTTCCGGGCACCAATTCATTCACTGTGCAAACCCACCCAAGGGCGGCCCCACGTCACCGTACGGTGACGGCCCGAAGTTGATGCGTGTCGACAAGCATCACTCGCTCATCTTTAACGCTGGACGCGAGGTGCGGGTGTTGCGGCGCGAGGACGGGCGCGACTTTGTTCAAGTGATCGAGGCTTCGCCGGGAGGAGGGGGTGTCTTGCAGTCGGGGGAGGGCGAGGGCGACGCGCCCAAGTTTCCCGAAGGATGGACCGTGCGGACGGAGAGGCTTGACTCGCAAACGACGATCCACTTGCCTCACCCGACCGAAGCCTGGTTCTTTTCCGATGGTGAGAGTTTCCAAGGGCCCGTCGAGACGTTCGACGCGTCCGAGTCTTGATACGTTAGCCACCACCAACATCGCGAAGAGCGGGGACTGAATAATGAAGAGCCTACGAACGCCTGACACTTGCTTTGAAAATCTTCCTGGATGGAACTACGCCCCTCACTACACCGACGTACCCGACGGTGAAGGCGGAAGCCTGCGAATCCATCATGTCGACGAAGGGCCACGCGACGGCGAGCTTGTCTTGTGCATGCACGGACAGCCGAGCTGGAGCTACCTCTATCGACACATGATCGAGGCTCTTACCGCACGAGGGCTGCGGGTGATTGCTCCCGACCTCGTCGGCTATGGCCGCTCCGACAAACCATCGCGCCGTGAAGACTACAGCTTTCAACGTCAGGTGGATTGGTTGACGGCTTGGCTGGTCGGTAACGATTTGCATGACGTCACCTTCGTTGGTCAAGACTGGGGTGGCTTGATCGGCCTGCGTCTCGTTGCTGAAAACTCCGAGCGATTCAAACGTGTCGTCATCGCGAACACCGGCTTGCCCGTACCCGACGCATCGATGTCGGACGAACGCGTTGCCGTGGTTCGCGAGTATCGCGAGAACGGCCCGAACCCGAGCCTACCCGAGGTGATGCAGGCGATCGCTGCGGTCGACCCAAAGTCGCCTGAGGTCGGCTTCGCCTATTGGCAGAAGTGGTGCTGGGACACGGAAGACCTACCGATTTCGGCTGTGCTCGCAGGGTCGGTTAATGGCCGCGTGCTCTCACCGGAAGAAGTCGCCGCATATGACGCGCCTTTCCCAGACCCGTCTTTCAAGATGGGCTGTCGCGCAATGCCGAGCCAGGTGCCGATGCTGCGGGGAGACCCGTCGACGGCGGCCAATATGGCTGCATGGGAAGTGTTCGAGAAGTTCGAAAAACCATTCCTCTGTGCGTTTTCAGACAACGATCCGCTCACGGCCGGCGGCGAGGCGGCTTTCATAAAGCGTGTACCCGGTGCAAAGGGGCGCCCTCATTCCAAAATCTCAGGCGGTGGTCACTTCTTACAGGAAGGGCGCGGCGACGAGCTTGCGAAGATCGTCGGTGACTTCATGGCGGAGAGCTGAGGGACGAATGGCTGTGTGGAGTCTGGGGCTGAGTGATCGGGTTTCGCTTGGCGCGGATCAATTGAGTTGACACCCTCACTCGCCAGAATCTTGCGCCGCAAGTGCAGCAGCTGCGGCCGCGGCTAGCACACCGCGCATCACTTCGCGGTTGGCGATGTCGCGCTCTTCGAGGCGTTTGATCTCGCTTTCGTCGACAGCGAGTTCGCTGAGGATCTCCCGGGTATGCTCGCCGAGAAAGGGTGCGTGCCGTGTTGGAAATACTTCCTGCGGGTCAAACTGCACGGGCGGTCGCGCGAAGCGCATATCCCCGAGCACGGGATGCTTTGTTTCGACGAGACTCTGTGCGTGTTGCACCTGTGGGTCCAAGTGAACTTCGTCGAGGGAGTTGATTCGCGCGACCGGCACCCCAAAGGCGTCGAGGTTATTGCAGAGTTCGTCAGTCGTGATGGTTGCGATGATCGCCTCGACCTCTTTTATGAGTGCTTCGGCATTTTGCTGACGAGCCAAGAAGGTCTTGAAGCGCGGATCCTCGTGAAGGCTTGAGTTGCGCCAGACACAGAGAAGTTCGAACGCCGGGTCGGCTACGAGTACGATGGAAACATGGCCGTCCTTGGCTTTGAATATAGGAGCCAACCAATCGCCGAGTTCTCCGACGTGTTGGATGTCATCGCCTTGCAGCGTGCGGGACCACATCAGATCGGGCCAGGTGTAGTAGAGCGCCGAGTCCAGCATCGATATCGGCAAGTGTTGGCCGCGGCCTGTCTTCGCGCGCTCAAGCAGTGCGGCCGTCACGACTTGCGCCGCGGTCAACGCCGTCACCTTGTCAAACATGATCGTGCGCACGTTCTTCGGGGTGCCTTGGCCCTGGTCGTGGCTTACGCCCGCGGTGGCTTGGATCAGCGGATCAAAGACGCGTCGGTTCTTGTAGGGGCCGCTCTGCCCATATCCTGAGATCGAAGCGTAGACGAGGCCGGGGTTAGTCTTCGCAAGGGTTCCGTAGTCGATCCCCAGCTTTTCAACGACGCCGGGCCTGTAGTTCTCAATCAGGACGTCCGCTTTTTTTGCGAGTTCCAAGAAGATGCGAAGGTCTTTCTCGTCTTTGAGATCGAGGGGAAGTGAGCGCTTGTTGCGATTGAGTACCGCGAACAGTGCACCGGTACCCTCGCGTGAGCTTCCCAGAAAACGGGCAGGGTCACCGACAAGCGGCGGCTCGATCTTGATGACTTCGGCTCCCTGGTCTGCAAGCACCATGGCCGCCATTGGGCCGCTAACGGTCGTCGTGATTTCGAGTATCCGATATCCACTCAGGGGGCCGTTCATGACTTCCTCCGATGTCGAGTACGTTTCCGCGAATCTTCGATCGACCTATCGCGGGCTATCTATCTTGCGATTGCGTCGAATCGACTTGCTTGAGTTCGGCGCGTTTGCGTGTCAGTTTAACCATCTCCGGCCAGCCTTCTCGAATCATTAACAAGTAGGGTGGGGGTGGGTCGGGTAGCCAGTCGCGGTCGTCGTCATGCTGCCAGCGAAAGGGCAAGTGTTCGACCCAGCCAGGCTCTTGCGCCGTTTCGAACACGGCGAGCGCGGCAAGTAAGATCTCGCGGTGAAGCGTGTCTTCGCCGACGGCACCGAGTGGGCGTCCCATCGGAAACTCGATTGCGGCAATGCGCGGCTGCCCGCAGATGCGTTGCAACGACCAAATCGAATTCAACACCACCGTGGGAATCCCGCGGCTTTCAATTTCTCGTGCGACCAGACCGGCCGACATCTGACATTGCGGTCAGACGGGGACTAGCAGGGCTAGTTCGACTCCCTCGGCCACCATTGCGTCCGCGATTGCCACGCAACTGGGCTTGATGCGGCGCAGGTCCGGCCCTTGAAAGCCCATAATCGAGTAGTGGCTTGGCGCGACTTCCCCTACTGCGCCTTCCGCCTCGAGTTCGCGCAGCAGCGGCACGGGAAAGCAGACGTCGAGGTCGGCATAGAGATGACTGGTTTCAATGTGGAGGTGGTTGGCTTCGATGGTCTCGCTTGTGACTTCGCGAGTCAGGCGACGCCAAGTCGGGTCGCCCCAGGTTGGCCTCTTGCGTTCGGTTTCCATGTCGAATGGCGTGTCGCCCTTCATGTTCAAGCCAGCGGTCGACACCACGCTAATCCGACTCTGTGACAGCGGTTTGGTCACTGGAGCCCAGGAGATGTCGTGGGCGAGGCGGCCGTAGCGCACTTGCGCCGAGAGCAACTCGGTGATGGACTCTTCGAGAAAGAGGTAGGGATCGCACTCACCTGGCTGGGGTGGCGCGCCCCACGTGCAGTCTGGATCTTTGAATGGATTGCTTCCCATGATCTCGTTCCTCGTTTTACATGGCGCCTCTTCACTCTATAGCATCGAGGCTGAGGCGATGTGCAGGCGATAGATGAAGATGGAGAAGGTGTGCGTAGTGACCGGGGTCGGGCCCGGCACCGGTACGGCCCTCATTCACAACGCAGTCGACGGCGCGTTCACTCGGGCCGAAGGGAGTGCACGTGTCCTTGTTGCGATCGACGCGGTGATCGACGTTCCTGGGACTCGCCAAGCGATGCCCGACCCAGGCCCCGAGTTTTTTGCGCGCCTGACCGGCATCGCGCGAGAGTGTTTCCATGTTGCACATCAGCCGCGTTCGACATGGACATTCGACGTGATGATCCGGCCCTTTGGCGAGGCTTGGTAGGTGGGCGCTAGCCCTCCATTCCAGGGGGCTTAGATTTCGTGTATGGACGACTGCTTCACCGCAATCAGGAATACAACTCCGGGGGCCTGCTCAAAGGTTTCTTCGATCACAAACCCCGCTGTTTCCAAATGCGCGCGAAAGTCATCGACGGAAAACGAGCCGATTGTTGGCAAGAAGGGCAATACGCGGGCGGCGAGGGCGAGGCGACGTAGGCCTCCTTTTAGATCGTTGAGGCAGACCGTCGAGCTGAAGAAGTAGCCGCCGGGTGCGAGCACGCGGGCGGCCGTAGCGAGGGTGCCTTCGAGGTCGGGTACCAAGTGCAAGATGTTGAGCCCGAGGAGTGCTTGGCAGCTTGCATCGGGGAGATTGGCTTCTTCGAGTGTTCCGACCGTAAATTGGAGATTTGACAGCCCGGCCTCCGCGGCCTTTTTCTCGGCGATCTCGATCATCTTCTCAGACACGTCGATCGCGTGGTAGTTCTTGACCAGGGCCGCGTGCTCGACAGCGGTTGAGCCCGTGCCGCACCCAAACTCGACCACGTGCATGTCGGGGGTCAGGTGCTGTTGTGTCATTGCGAGTTTCTTCTGGTAACCGGCAGTGTCTGCGATGGCTTGTCGTGAATAGCGCTCGGCGGTCCAGTTCCAGAAACGGGTGGCGGTGCCCATTGATGGGTGCTCCTTGCTGCGGGCGCAGGTGAGGTGCTGCTGACTGTGTAGCTATCGTTCAGGAATGGCAAGGGTCCGCGAAAAACGGTGTAAGATACAGTCCGTCTCGCTCGCTTCGACACCGAACGTGCGTCAATAAAACTTTGCCAGGAGCCGTCATGAGTCATACAACAGTCCCCGAAGAGCAGCGCCGCAATCAAGCCCACGTCGATCCGTACGACGTTCCGCTCGAGGAGATCGATCCGTCGGACCCGATGCTCTTCGAAACCAATACGCTTTGGGGATACTTCGAGCGCCTGCGCAAAGAAGACCCGGTTCACTATTGCGCCGACAGTCCCGACGGTCCGTTTTGGTCGGTCACTAAATTCGATGACATCGCGTACGTTGAGAAGAACCCGGACCTATTCTCCTCCGAGCCGGCGATTGTCATTCCCGACCCGGACCCTGACTTTCCGCTGAAAGCCGGTTTTATCAGCATGGATGGTCCGCGACACGATGCGCACCGTAAGGTTGTCCAGCCTGTTTCTTCGCCGCGCAATTTGCGGAAACTCGAGCCGTTGATTCGTCAGCGTGTCGGCGAGATCCTCGATGGCTTGCCCGTTGGTGAGACGTTCGACTGGGTAGATCGCGTCTCGATCGAACTCACCACCAACATGCTTGCGACGATGTTCGATTTTCCTTGGGAGGACCGACGCAAGCTCACCTTTTGGTCGGACATGGCAACGGCGAGCGATGAACAGCTGGCCGACATGGGCAAGGCCCCCGAATTCCGAGAGGAGTCGCTGCGAGAATGTCTTGAGGTATTCACAAACCTTTGGAAAGAGCGCGCGGGCAAAGAGACGGAGAGTCTCGACTTCATCACATCGATGGCGAACTCCGAGAACATGAAGGGACTCACTCCTCTCGAATACCTCGGCACCCTGATTTTGTTGATCGTCGGCGGCAACGATACGACGCGCAACTCGATCACCGGTGGTGTGCTGGCGTTGAACGAGAACCCGAAGGAATACGAAAAACTTCGCAAGGATCGCGGCCTGATCCCAAACATGGTCAACGAGATGATTCGCTGGCAAACCCCACTCGCTTACATGCGGCGAACCGCTGCTCGGGATACTGAGCTTGGCGGCAAGCAAATCAAGCGCGGTGACCGTGTCGTGATGTGGTACGTGTCCGGCAATCGAGACGACACGGTGATCGATCGCGCCAACGAGTTCTTGATCGATCGAAGCAACTCAAAACAGCATCTGTCGTTCGGTTTGGGCGTGCATTTCTGCATGGGTAGCCGCATGGCCGAGATGCAGCTGGCTGTGCTCTGGGAAGAGCTGATGATCCGCTACCGCGAGATCGAAGTCGTTGGCGAGCCCGTGCGAGTGAAGTCGAGTTTTGTAAAGGGCTTTACGGAGCTACCGGTTCGGTTGCATCCCTGGTAGTAGCTTCGGCTCCAGCACGCATTTGTTGAACGAGGACTAGCGAAGCGCCGAGTCGTCGAACGTGAAGCCTTCCTTCGTCATCAAAAGACGGTGGCGTGGCCCCGCGACCGATGCGTCTTTGGTCGGGTAGCCGGCATCTTCCTCCCACATCACAACCATGCCGCCGTCACCCGTGGTGACCTGCGTGACGTAGTGGTGGGGCCCTTCGGCGGGGACGAGGTCGCGTAGCGCGGCTTCGACGCTCGCATGCTCTGCGAGGTAGTGCAGCGAGATGTAGGTCGGTGGTACAAGCTCGATTTTCTTTTCAGCTTGTTGCACGAGTGCATCGGCGGGGCGGATCCATTGGCTTTCGGTGATTTCGCCCTGGTCAATGGTGACGTCAGTCTCGGGTGCTCTCGCGACGAAGAACCAGGTGCTGAAGCGGCGGATTTCAACGGGGGGTGGTGTCCAGTGAGAGAACCACACGAGGTCGTCGGGGTTGAGGGCGAGTGATGCTTCTTCCTCGGCCTCGCGTACTGCGGCGACGCGCGCTCGGTGATCGTCCGGCTTGCCGGGTGCGTCTTCGTCGTCGACCCGACCACCGGGGAAGACCCACATGCCGCCGTAGGCGATCTTCGAGTTCTTGCGCAGCATTAGGGTTTCGGGGCCGTTGTCGGTGTCGCGCAATAGGATCACGGTTGCTGCGGGCACGATGACCGTCGCGTCGCCTTTGCCTCCGGCAATGCGTTCGTTGAAGTCTTTGATTTGATCGCTCATTGTGGCCCTCCGTCGAGGCGTATTCCTCCTCGATCTATTGTTCTTTGTCCGGCTGCTGATTGTAGAGGATCCGGCGAGAGGATCACTCGCATTGTGAGTCGCGCTACCAGGCCCGCCGACACGCGTCGAAGCGGGCGTTAGTATCCAGCCATCATGACCAGCGATCAGCGACACTACGAAGTCATCGTCCTCGGCGCCGGAGTCTCCGGCATTTACCAGATCAAGCGGCTCGTGGATCTAGGGGTCGATGCCCTTGTACTCGAAGCCGATGGCGACCTTGGCGGCACCTGGTATCGCAACCGCTATCCGGGCGCACGTTTTGACTCGGAGAGTTACACCTACGGCTATTCGTTTTCGAAAGAAGTGCTCGATGAGTGGCATTGGAAAGAGCGCTTCTCGCCCCAACCCGAAAACCTCCGCTACTTGAACTTCGTAGCCGACAAATTCGAGTTGCGGAATCACATGCAGTTCAACGCCCGGGTCGAGGCTATGACATGGGACGAAGATACGTGCATGTGGACGCTCGCCTTGCAAGATGGTGAGCACTACACCGCGCGCTTCGTCATCACCGGTATCGGCGTTTTGTCGATGCCGACGCCGCCACGTTACGAAGGCATCGACGACTTTGAAGGCCAGGCGTTCCACACGTACTGGTGGCCCAAAGAACCAGTGTCTTTAAAAGACAAACGCGTTGGCGTGATCGGTACAGGGGCAACTGGCATTCAGGTGATTGCCGAAATCGCGGACAAGGTTGGCGAACTCTATGTTTTTCAGCGCCGGCCCAACTGGAGCACGCCGCTAAACAACTCGGAAATCTCTGAAGGCGAGATGGCGGAGATCCGATCCCGCTACGACGAGATCTTTGCCAACTGCGCAATGTCGGCCAACGGCTTCGAACACAAACCCGATCGCCGTGGTTTTTGGAAGCTCAGCCCAAAAGAGCGCCGTGCTCACTGGGATGCGCTTTACGCCAAGCCCGGGTTCGCGATGCTCGGCGCAAACTTCCCCGAGATGTTCTTCGAAGAGGCGGCGAACAAAGAAGTGTCGGAATACGTCGCAAGTCGCATTCGCGGCCGCGTGAATGATCCGGTGACCGCAGAGAAGTTGATCCCGAAAGACCATGGCTTCGGCTTGCAGCGCCTTCCCCTCGAGAGCCGCTACTTCGAAGCCTACAACCGCGACAACGTGCACCTGGTTGATCTTGCCGAGTCACCGATCGAGCGTTTTACGCACGACGGAATCCAGACAACCCAGTCGCATTACAAACTCGACCTTGCCATCTATGCGACGGGCTTCAATGCGATTACCGGTGCCTTCGATCACATCGATATTCGCGGTGTTGGGGGCAAGTCTTTGCGCGAGAAGTGGCAGGCCGGGCCAAGCACCTACTACGGGTTGCTCACCCACGGCTTTCCAAACTTGATCATGGTGGCGGGCCCGCAGAGCATTTCCGGCTCGACGAACTTCCCTCGCGCTATCGAAGGCGGCGTCGATTGGGTGACGCGATTTGTCGAGTTCGCTCGCGACAAGGGATACACCCGAGTCGAGTCGCCCGAAGAAGCAGAGCGCGAGTGGGGCAGCGAAGTAACCCTCGCCTATGAGCGCATGTTGCTGCGCAACAGCAAGGGCTGGTTTACTGGCTACAACTCGAACGTTGCCGGACACGAGGCTGGGACGATCCGGCATCACGCCTACTTCGGGGGTGCGCCTCGGTACAAGGCGATGATCGATGAGATCGCGGCAGACGGCTATTGCGATATCGACGCGCGCTAGTTGCGGACAATTTCGTTTCGCATAAATCCCAAATACTTCCCGGTTGAAATCACCACGTCACCAGGGCGAAGGTAAGCAAGTGGGTTCCAAATCGTCGGAACCTTAAAAATTACACCTTCGGGTGTGCCGGTCAGGATGAAGGTTCGCGCGGGGATGACGTCGCAGTCTGCGATGCGGATGAAGCTGTCGTCTAGTTTGTATGGCGTCTCGCAGTCAGCCAAGGTACGGGAGAGAATCTCGTTGGGCGACCAAATCATCAACGCTGCCGACGCTTGCTGCCGAAGCTCGTCATTTACATACAGCTTCACGTCTAGCGATTTGTAGAACTCGTGATCATTGGGAATGACGAACAATGCACCGACCGGAAGACGAGTTTCACCGGCTTTGCCATTCGGGAAGCCCGTCGGGCCCATCGGGCCGTCGAGGTCGATGTGTTTAATCAACGACCACCGATCCGTGAAGTCGCCGCACAGCACGTAGCCCAACTTGGCGGGGTTGGCGCTCGTGTGGTCCGTGAGTGGCGCCGCGCAGATCTCCACTTCGTAGTCGAGGCGACCGCCATTGATCACGTCGTCGTTCCAGCCCGTTACCTTCGACAGTTTTGGGAATAGAAACGGGTCGCCTTCATGTCCAACTTCCGCGGCGTGAGAGCTGTAGTTGGTTCCCGCAGCGACGTGCGGATAGGTCTCTTCGGTGGGGACCGCGAGATCAGCCCACGCGTAGGTTTGTTGGGCTCCGTTTTGCGCCAAGCCTACGAACGCCTCGGCGCCAATGGCGTTGTACGCGTCGATCGCGTCGCGGTGTGGCGTGCTCGTGCCGCTTTTGATCTTTACTCCAACGACTTCACTCCCATTCGCGCGAAGAACGAGAAGCACATCACCGCTCTTTGTACGCGCGAAGGTCAGGGCGCTTTCAATGGGCGCGATTTCAACGACGTCGAGATCTTCGGACGTGAGTTGAACATCGAAGATCGGCCGGCTCATTTGCCAAGTGACGAAGGTTGCGATTGCGGCGACGATGACGACGCCGAGCAGTACGTTGATGACGCTCTTCATTGATGACCCTCAGCGCGTATTGGATTGAGACTCCATACGTTAGCCCGCCGGATGTGCGGTCGGTGGCTCACTTGGTCGAATCGATCCAAATCGGCGAGGACCAGGCACGCTCGCGAATCGTCGCGGGGACGTTTGGGTTGGGTTCTACACCCAGGCGGATCGCGTCGTAGGTAGACCAGCGGCATGTGGGGTTCTGGATCGCGCGAACGTAATAGAAGGCACCTTGGCTGGCGTCAAAAGCCGGGTCGCTCCAAGCGGCCATTAGCTCTCCCGCGCCGCTATCGCCGGTCAGTGCACAGTTTTTGGTGTCGACTGCAGCAGCGTTGCTTGGGCAGCGGCCGGTCGTTGTGTCGACAACAAGGCCGTCTGAACAGACCACATCTTGCACGCTCTCGTGTGTCTTGCCCTCCGCGTCGATCCAACCCTTGATGACCTGGACGCGCTGTAGGGGGGCACTCAATGCATCGGCACCCGCCCACAAAAAGAAAGTTGGGCTCGAGGTGCTCTTGTCTTCCGGGTAGAGCACGCCTCCCATCGGTGCGCCGCCCGCAGTCGCGACCGCGACGGGGTTACGTGCATCGACGATCTCTTCGCCAAAGCCCCATCCGGCAAAGAAGCGCAGTGTAATGCGTGGGCCCGAGGTGGCATAAGCCTCGCGGCGTTTCATGCCCGCAAAGATCGCCGGGCGCGTATTCTCTTCGGCCCATACGGCCGCGAGACCACCCGAGGTGTGGAAGCGCAACGGCGACTGGTATGCGGGGAGTTCAGTGTCGTCACGCAGACGTCGCACGGCCGGCGATGTAACGGCACCTGCCTTCCCCGCATAGTCCCACTCTTCAACGTCGCCCGGGTTTGAATTGTGGGTGTCCGTCGCTGCAATCATGCCAAAGGCGAAGGGGTTGAAGCCGAGTTCGCGATCGAGCTCAAGGCCAAGCTTTAAACCCTGGCGCGCGAAGGCGGTTTGAAACGCGCAGCCAGTCTCTTGGCCAGGCTCGCAAGGTTTGAGGACCTGACTGAAGGCACACTCTTCATCCGTCGCGCCGACGCCCAGTGCGCATTCGGAAGCACCCTTTACCTGGTACATCTCGCCGAGCCGCTCGCGTCGCATGCGCAAGCGCCAGTCTTCGGGTTGGTAGGTGCGCCCATCCCACGTATAGCGGCTATAGAAGAGCCCCCATCCTTTGTTCATGCTGTGGGGGATCGTTAAGAAATCGCAGTCACCGGTGCAGGTCTCTTCGAGGCCACGCCAAAGGTCGAGTGCGCTGCTCACGTCGAGAAAGGAGATTGCAAACTCCGGGAGTTTCGATCCATTGAAGATCACGTTGCGATGGTGCTTACCCGCATCGGGTAGCACCGGCGAGTATTCGTACGCTGCGAAGGTCGTCAGTACACCGGGCTCGTTGTGGCGATCGGCGAGCTCGATGTAGCGCGCCCAGTCGAGTCGGCTGTCGCTCACGCAGCGCTCAGTGCCGCCTTCACCTCGGCTGCAGATCGGTACGCTACTTCGTTCGGGTCTGTTGCGTTGCTTGGCCTGATACACACCGGCCGGCGCGATCGTGAGTGGAGCTTGATTGCTGCCACCGAGGCCAGCACCGCGAATGAATTGGAATGCGGCCACATTGGGCTTCTGCATGAACCAGCAATTTAGACTTTCGATAAGCGTGAGGTCTGGCTCGTCGCAGCGTGTTCGCATGCCGAAGCTCTCGGCGTGATCGGTGATCGCTACAAAGTCGAGTGGGCGCGACAGCTGCATGAGTTCGCCGCCGGGGCTGCGCAAGCTCTCGCCCTTCGCGAAGCGGTACGCGTCTTCAACAGTGGCGGTTGTGCCGAAGAGCACCGCGTCAAAGCTCTCGACCGTGTGAACGTGGAGATCCCCCCAGTAAACGTTCTTGAGTGGGTTGGCGGGTTGAAGTACGTGAGGCTGCGGCGCGGGCATACGCACCAGGGTGTCGTCCTGCTGCGCGAAGTCTTCTGGTGCCGTTAGCGGTGTGGTTCGGAGGTACAGTTCATAGAATGGTGCTCCAACTTTGAGCCAACCTGCGACGCTCACAAGGACAGCCATAGCGACGATGACAACGAGAATTTTCTTCACCATGTGGATCTCCCAGGCGATGCGAGAGGGGCGTGCCCTACGCGAGCGCCCCAGAGGCTACCCCATCGTGCCGCGTGCTCGAGCCGCTTGCGTTCAGCACATCTCGCGCGAGTCACGTGCTTCGGTACCGTTGGTGCCATGACAGCAAAGATCACGCTCTACAGCCTCGCGTTTTCACACAATGCCGTTCGCCCGGAAATCGTCTTACTTGAAAAGGGGCTCGACTTTGAAAAGGTTGATGTCGATCTCTTCAAAGGGGAGCATCAAACAGACGCCTACGGAGCCGTGACGCCACGCCAACAAGTGCCGGCGCTTGTGTATGGCGAAGGCGACGACGCGTTTACTGTGTATGAAAGCGTTGCCATTACGCAGTTTCTTGACGATATGTATCCAGAGCCTCAGCTCATGCCGCCCACGAGCGAGCCGCAGGTGCGGGCGGCGGCACTGATGCGGATCGCCGAGTTTCAACAGAAACTCGACCCGAAAAACATCTTTGGCTCGGTGGTGTTTGCCAGGCAGAGCCGCGAGGAGTTGGGGGAGAGGGTCGACACCCTGCTTGCAGAGCTTCCGCGCTGGGATGCCTACGTGGGGGACGGGCCATTTCTATGCGGCGACGCATTTACCCTGGCCGACATCGCAGTTTTCCCGGTGCTGATGCATTTCGAGGTGCTCGGATACGACTACGCAAGGTACGCCCCGGCATTGGGCGCGTACTTGGATGAGTGCAAGGCGCGGCCGTCTGTCGTTGCAACGGGTTGGGTGCAGCGTTTTCTTGACTTCGCGCGAGAGAGGGAAGTCGCGCAGGTACTCGCCTAGTCGCACGGATCCGAGCGCGTTGAATTTTGGATTTACGACTTCTTGCCCAACGCCTTAGCGATTTCCATTTCTTCACGAGCTTCGCTCGTGCGTCCGAGTTTCGTTAACACGTCGGCGAGTTTCATGTGGGCATCGGCGCTAGGATGGATACGCACGAAATGTCGGTAGTTCGACTCGGCTTCGGCGAACCTTCCCTGTTCAAGCATGATCGAACCGAGCTGGTCGTAGGGAGTCGGGTGCTTCGGATTGGCTTTGATGGCGACCTGTAAGTTGGCGAGTGCCTGCTCGACGGCTGCCAAGCTGCCAGTGGCAATGATGCGATCGCCTTCAACTGCTAGGGCTTCGGCGCTCGGGGCGTTCGGGTCGAGAGTGACAATTTCTTTGGCGGTATAGATGGTGGCAATTGGGCCGGTAGGAGGCGGAGCCGTCTTGCATCCCGCAATTGCAACGAGAGAAACCAAATAACAAACTGCAAGAAACCGGGTCACTTGAGATTCTCCTCTTACCGATTGGCCGGTGGTGAAGAACGATCGCAGGACGGCTGTGGGCTCGCAAGTTGGTGGTGGCCGCAC
>JBLHOB010000021.1:0-13432 GCA_047619425.1 Myxococcota bacterium | reverse complement strand
AAGGTGCCGCTCTTGGCTTGATCGTTGGGCACGTCGTATCCACGGCATTCATCGTCAACACGATTTTGCGCGGTAAGACCCGCATCCACTTGCGGCGACGACACCTGAGTCCCGACTACGTCGTCATCAAGGCAATCGTCAAACAAGCCTGGCCTCCGGCGATCCAGATGATCAGCGGCTTTCTCGTCACTCTGTACTTTGTTCGATTGATGGGGAGCTTTGGCGCCACCGCCCAGGCCGCCTACTCGATTGGCCTGCGCCTCGGCATGGTAGGGCCCATGGTGGCGTTCCCACTGGCGGGAGCGACCGCAACACTCATCGGCCAGAACCTCGGCGCGGGCGACGTCAAGCGCGCGTGGATGTCGCTGTGGTCCGGCTTGTCTGTCCACGCAACCTTGATGATCTCGATGGCCATCGCACTTTTCTTCTACCGCGTGCCATTCCTCGAGGCCTTCAGCAACGATCCGGACGTGATCGAACTCGGCGATGAAATGCTCTACTACCAATCACTGACGTTTGTGTGCCTGGCATTCTACTTCGTCTTCTTCCGCGCGCTGCAAGGGGCGGGAGACGTCATGTTCGCGATGTTCGCCTCGCTCGCGAACTCGATCTTCAACATCGCGCTTGGAACCTATCTCGCAATTAATCTCGACTATGGCGCGAGCGGGATCTTCATCTCTGGGCTCGTAAGCTCGGCGCTTGTCACGGTCATCATGGGTGCCTGGATCTCGACCGGGCGTTGGGCGAAGCGTCACGCCCGAGCGGGCGTCTGAAGACTCAACAAAGCGCCTGCGGTCCCAACAGAGCGCCTGCGGTCATCCAGAATCGCCTGCAGCACAAAAAAATGCGCCACACCCGGGCGGGGTGCGGCGCACAATTTCAAATCAAAGTAAATCAAATCATCGAGCGCGGCTGCGCTGCAACGACAGGCTTAGTTGGGTCGTTCGCCCAAGTGCATCAACGGCAAGGGCTGGGCTGCATTTGAGTCCATGAAGTAGAGCTTTGCCGCCGGATCCTTCGACATCGCTTTCAATGCCTCAAGGGATTGCAGCTGAATGTACGCCGGGTTCTGCGCGATGGCGTCGTTGATCAAGCGAATCTCGTCCGCGCGCGCCTGAGCGAGAACGCGAATCTGCAACGCCTCTTGTTCAGCAGACTGTCGTTTGGCATCTGCCTGCGCGACTTGCTGCTGCTGCTCGGTGCGGAAACGTTCGAGCTCTGCCTTCTGGCGCTCAACCGCTTGCTCGCGCTCTTTCTTCTGCTCAATGGCCTTTGTAAGCACGGGCGGCAGATTGATATCGCGAATGAGAACGGCTTTGACTTCAATGCCCAGCGGCGTGAGGTAGGCCACCAAGCCCTCTTTCAAGGTGCTTTCAAGCCGGTTACGGGTCTCTTCCTGAAAGAAGTCCTCGGCCTTCGCGATACTGGTACCAATTTCTCGAATCAGTGATCGCACCTTAGGAACGAGATAAACCGCTACGGCTTGTTCGCGGGTACCCACTTTTTCGAAGATCTGCGAAACCATCGCGGGATTGATGCGCCACTGAATGCTCACGTCCACTTTCGTCTGCAACTGGTCACGCGTCGGCACCTGGGCCGATTCTTTGTGCGTGTTCTCGCGGACGTCAAAGTCGTGCCAGCGAAGTAACGGGTTAACCAGATGCGCACCTGCCTGCACCGGATCCGGATTAATGTTGCCGAACAAGTTGGAAACGGCGACATGCCCCGGCGGCACGATCTTCACGAAACGCGGCGCGAACATGACTAAAAATAGAACAACGGCGATTGTCGCCATGGAATTGGTTGACATCGTCTAAAACCCCTCTTTTGCGTTTGCGATTCGCACTACTCTACTTGTGTCTCTAGGTGGTTGCGACCGATTGCGAAAGAATCGCGAGGGATGTGTGAGATTCGATGACAAAGTCGACGAAACGTACTGCAAATCAAATGTGGAGTGACATGCGCACGAATCGAATGAGCCCGCTACGCCAAGAGATCAAACCGCAATGACGCGCCAACCCAGCAACACGCCGAAGATTCGCCTACTTGCCCTCGATGCCGACGGCACCCTTGTCGATCCGAACGGATCAATACAACCGCAGGTACAGCAAGCGGTCGCCCGCGCACGCGAAGCCGGCATACACGTCGTCATCTGTACCGGTCGGCGCTATCGAACCACACGTCCACTGATCGATGAACTCGGCTTAACTGGCCCCGTCATTCTGCATAACGGCGTATTGGTAAAGGATGCCCAGAGTGGTCAAACCACCGCCGATCGCTTCTTGCCGGAAGAACTCTTCGCACCGGCAATGGAAATGCTGCGTGGGGTCTCCCCCCCTCTGGTCTACGTCGATCGCTACTTCGACGATGTCGACCTCTTCGCCGAACCCTTTGAGCGCTGCCACGACTTTCAGGAGGAGTACCTCGCCGCCAATCCAGACGTCGTAAAGGTCGTCGATTCGGTATCTCACGCGCCCAGTGACGCAGTCGTCATGCTCAGCGTGATGGCCGACGGACCGCAGTTGCTTCGGTTGCAACGCCACGTCGAGGACGAGTTCGGGGCTTCAGTTCAGACCAACTACATCATGAACAAGAACTATCGCGGTCATATTCTCGAAGTAACCCGCGGTGGCACCAGCAAGTGGACAACCCTGCGCCAACAGGCAGAAGGCCTCGGCATCGCGCCAGATGAGATCGCCGCAATCGGCGACGACACCAACGATACCGAAATGATCGCCGAGGCCGGAGTCGGCATCGCCATGGGAAACGCGGTGGATGAGGTGAAGGCAGCGGCCAATTGGCAGACGGAGAGCAATCAAGACGCGGGCGTTGCGCTCGCAATTGACCGACTGCTCGAAAGCAACGGCTCCTAGTCCGCCGAGGCTTAGTACAACGGAAGCCGGACTTGAATCAGCGTGCCCACCGAGGTCAGGGACTCGGGAAGAACGCGGCCCACTTCTCTGCGTTTCGGAACACCAACCTCAACCGAACAAGTGATCGTCAAGCGATCGCTTTGGCCGCCTTTAGTTTCTCAATTTCTTCACCGGCGAAGCCCCAATCGGCGAGTACTTCAGCAGTGTGCTGTCCCGCATGGGCGGGTGAGCGCTCAATCTCGGGAGCCGTGCGGCTGAACCGCGGTGCAGGCGCCGGCTGCGTCACGCCGTCGCGAACCGTAAAGGTGTTACGCACTTTATTGTGCGGGTGCTTTGGCGCGTCTTCGATTGAGAGAACAGGGGCAAAACAAATGTCAGTGCCCTCCATGATCTCACACCACTCATCTCGCGTTTTTTGTTTGAAGATTGCGGTGAGATCGTCTTTAAGCGGCTGCCACTGGCTTTTGTCCATCTGGTGCGGCAACTCACGCCCCTCACCCAGCCCCGAGTGCTGGAGAAGAAGGGCATAAAATTGAGGTTCGATTGAACCAATCGAAACGTATTTCCCATCGCTAGTTTCGTAGACGTCGTAAAAATGAGCACCCGTGTCCAGAAGATTCGTGCCGCGCTCGGGGCTCCAAGCGCCCATTGCGTTGAATGAATGGAACATCGTCATCAGCAATGCCGCGCCATCCACCATTGCCGCGTCGATCACTTGCCCTTGGCCTGAGATTCCGCGCTCGACCAGGCCGCACACCACGCCGTACGCCAGCAACATGCCGCCGCCGCCGAAGTCGCCGACGAGGTTGAGGGGCGGCAGTGGCGGCCCACCCGCTCGACCGATCGGCTCAAGCGCACCAGCCAAGGCGATGTAGTTAATGTCGTGGCCTGCAACGTTGGACATCGGCCCCTCTTGGCCAAAGCCAGTCATGCGGCCGTAAACCAGGCGCGGGTTGCGCGCCATGCATACGTCGGGACCAAGGCCCAGGCGCTCCATAACACCGGGTCGAAACCCTTCCAGAAGTACGTCCGCGTTCTCGAGAAGCCGCAGAACGGCTTCAACACCCTCGCTGCTTTTAAGGTTGACGCCGATGTTCTTGCGTCCGCGGTTGAGCAGGTCGCTGTGAGCGCCTTCGGGGATCGGGTCCTGTACGCGGTCTGCGCGCTCGACGCGGATCACCTCGGCCCCCATGTCCGAAAGCATCATCGCTCCGAAGGGACCCGGGCCAATGCCCGCTATTTCAACAATCTTGATACCGCTAAGGGGGCCGGCCATGGTAGTTCCTCCGCTGCTCAGGCGAGCAGTCGTTTGGTGGTCGATTTTTTCCGCGCCGCAATGTCGGCAGCAGATTCCTCGACGATCCTCTCGTCGGGTTCGATCTTGAAGATCGTCTCACCGGTTGTAAGAATCGTCCCGTCCGCGTCCTTCATGCGACTTTCGATGATCGTCCCCGAACAAGGTGCGAGGACCTTGTTGAACATCTTCATAACTTCGATGATGAACAACGGCTGCCCTTCCTCGAAGTGCTCGCCCTCGTCGATGAGCAGCGGCAAATGCGGTGCCTCTCGTGCATAAAACGAGCCACCGGTCGGAGCGACGATTTCGTCGGGGCTGGCTTTTGGTGCCGGCGCGAGAGCACGGGCGAGTAGTCCCGCTGCTTCTGCATCGAGGAACTTCTCTGGAAAGTGCACCGTGAAGTCGTCGTGAATCTCGATGCCGCTGAACTCCGAATCAATCCCAATTGCCGGAATCAGCAACAGAATTTCAAGGCCCACCTGGAATCCGCGGTGAGCTGCTTGGCAGGCGGCCCAGAGGTCCGCGTCGCCGGCTGCGATCTTCTTGCCCGTCTTTGCAGTGAGAAGCTTCTGGGTCTCCGCCCAGTCTTCGGTCCCCGTGAGTTCGGCGACGCGACCATAAAATGCAAACGCATTTTCCATGATCTCTTCGTCGTGCTCCCAGATGACATCACTCGGCGGCTTGCCCGGTGCGTTCTCAATATTGAGGTAGTGGTAAAGCTCTTTGAGAAAGCGAATCGGGTTGGCGGCGAACTGCAGCCCCTCCTTCGTGACTTCCCACAACTCCCCTTCGTACCGGCCGATGAAACCCGCGAGTCCGTGAGGACTTTCGAGCAACTTGGCCATCGGGCGAAGCAGAAGTGTCTGCTTGGCGCGGAAGGTCTTCTGTGCGGAGGCGTCGTCCAAGCCCTTCAGGATCTCGCCCGCGGCAACGTCGAGATCAATGTCGTTTACAATTTTCTGCAACGCACCCACTGCCGCGAGATACGACAACATGAACCGCGTGTCTGGCTTGGCCATCGGCTCTTTACCGACAAACCAATTACACAGGCCATAGTGAAGAGCCATATTGGTGTGAAGGTCTTCGCCGCGCAGCTCCGTGCGCCGCAAGATCTCCGCCATGCCGCGCAGGTTCTCGTCTCGGTTTTCACCGGGCGTCAGCACGAGCGCGATGTTTGAATCATATGCGCCAGCGAGGTTATAAAAGACGAAAGCGCCGGTGTCGGGGTTTCGCGTCCCGATCCCCTGGTCAAAGCGAATCTCGTTTGCGATCGGTGGCGACCAACCCTTGATAATGCCACCCGCGTGGGGCTGCAGTGCGTCGTTGGTCGCGTTTATCCGGGCTTCAATGCCAGAGCGATATCGCAGTACGCGCTCGGGCTTGGGCAACCGGTCGCCGTGCACCGCGAGCAGAACCATGGCTTCGATGAGATCTTCGACATAGAAGAACTGCGTCGAGTTCTCGGGGTTCGTGAACTTCAGCTTGTAGGCGAGTTCAGTAACACCGTGCTCCACCTGGATGCGTGTGTTCATCTCCATGAAGAAGTGATCGGTACCAGCAACGATGCACTCAAAAGTCGAAACACTGTTGAGGCCCGTTGCGCTGCCAAAGGCTTCCGACTCGCGCTCCATTCGTTCAAGCGTCTCAATGTCGCCCTTGATCGTTTTGGCACCAACACCCTTGGCGCCCTTCAGGGCGTCTTCGAGCAACTCTTTGGTGAGCGAAACTTCGAGAAGCTTTTGCTCGTGCATCTGCACCGAACAATCACGACCGCCGAGCGAGAGGCACCAGTCACCGTTGCCGATGAGCTGAATCTCATTGTGGCGTGACGTCTCGATGTTGAGCTCGGTCAAGAAGTTTCGATTCGAGCCTGGAGCTGTCATTTTCACTTCGGAGAGCAGGTCAACAACCGCGCTCGCTACTTCGTCGGGCTTCGAGACAACACGCTGTCCCTTGCCGCCGCCGCCGGCGATGTGCTTGAAGCGAATGCGATTCTTCGGGTAGTTCTTCCACATTCCTTCGGCGATCTCGAGCGCCATGCCCTGCAACTGCTCGATCGTCACCAACTCAACCGACGAGCGATAGCCCGCGAGGAGCAACTGCTCAGCGTTCTCGACGAGTTCGATCTTGGTGTCGTACGTGAACTCGAGCTTATTACTCTTCGCTAGGGCTTCGAGGCCTTTGCGGTCCTTCGCACTCTTGACGAGTGCTTGGGCCGACAAGTCGTCGATGCCCGGGATCACGGCGTTGCCGAGACCACGTGCGAGCTTCTTGGCTTCGTCCTTTGCGCCAGCAACTCGGCACACGTTGGACGATGGGCCAATGAACGAGAGCCCGGCGTTCTCCACTGCTTCAATAAACTCGGCGTCTTCCGCCATGAAGCCGTAGCCCGCGAAGACGTGCGTGTACCCGTTGGTCAGCGCGATCTCGATGATCTCGTCAATGCGCTCGAGCTTCTCTTCTTGCCCGGCACCCATGTAGTCCTGAATGCGATGGACGCTGCCTTCGCCGTCAAGGCTGCGCAGCTCGGGTGCGAGACTGCGCGGATAGACGATCGAGTCCTTCTCCGACAGCAAGATGCCCGAACCGCCGACACCAATGTTGTCGAAGATGTCGAACGCCTCTTTGCGAACGGGGCCACGGCACACAATGAGACACTTGACTGAGTCGAGCGCAAAAGAGCGCAACCAGTCGGTTTTGGCCTCGTGAAACTTCCCTGAAACCTGCTGATCGTCGAGCACTACTCGAACTCCCTCTGAACACCGCTCATCGCCGAGGGTGTGTACGTGCGCATCAGAAAATCGATGTTCTTGGCTAGCACCTTGCGGCTGTTCCCCGGCATCACGACCTTCGATACCGAACCCAGCGCCAGGGCTTCCTTTGGATTCATCAACTCTTCTTCGTAGCGACTAGTAATCAAAGCCAACGCGGTGTCGCGAATCTTCGCAGCCTCCGCCTCAGAACCGCCACCCGCCAAAGCTTGCTTGTAGCCGGCGGTTGCCGCGCGAACTTCGTCCTTGTAGACAAAGTCCTTGCCGGCGGTCCCCATCACCGCGATACGCGCCATCGGGAATGTAAAGACCATGTCGGCGCCGACGAAGTGCGAGTTGTAACTCGCGTAGGCGCCGCCGAAGGCATTGCGGATAATCATGGTTAGGCTTGGGGTACGAAGGTCGATGATCGAATCGAGCAGCCGACGGCCCTCTAGCAAAATGCCGCCGGACTCTTGCTCGGTGCCCGGCTTGAAGCCCGTCGTGTCTTCGAGAAAGATCATCGGGATGTTGTAGAGATTGCAGAAGCGCACAAAGCGTACAGCCTTGCGAGCGGCCCCGATGTCGATCTGCCCCGAACCCACCGCCGAGTTGTTTGCCACATAGCCCACCACGTGTCCGCCAAGGCGGCCAAACGCGGTGATCATGTTGCGCGAGCGCTGGGGCTGCAACTCGAAGTATTCCCCGTGATCGCTGATCAGCTGGATCATCAGCGTGATGTCCATCGGCGCGTTCATGCCCGCAGGCGAATTGAACGTCTTGCGGAACAAGAGGTCTTCTTCCGGGATGAAGCGATCCGTCGGGTCCGATGTCTTCCAAAACGGTGCATTGCTGTGATTGTTGTCGGGTAGATAACCCAAAAGTCGAATTGCCGTGCGAAGCGAGCCGAGTTCGTCGGTCGTGAGCAGGTCGCAGACGCCATTCTGGCCGTGCACTCCGGGACCACCCAACTCGTCCGCGGTGACGTCTTCGCCGAGTACCGACTTCACAACGCCCGGACCGGTGATCCCGATGAAGGTCTCTTCACTCTGGATCATAAAGGAACCCTGGCGCGGCAAATACGAACCGCCGCCGGCGTTGAAACCGAACATCAAGCTGATGCTCGGGACGACGCCACTGATGCGGCGCAGCGCGGTAAATGCCTCGGAGTAGCCGTCGAGGCCACCAACACCTGCGGGTACAAACGCACCAGCCGAATCATTCATGCCGATGAGCGGGATACCACGTTCGCCGGCCATGTAGATCAAGCGAGCGAGCTTTGCGCCGTTGGTCGCGTCCATCGAACCGGCGCGCAACGTAAAGTCGTGTCCGTAGACCGCGACGTCTCGGCCGCCGATGTTCAAGATACCGGTCACGATGGAGGCACCGTCGAGATTCGGCCCCCAGTTTTCCCACATGAAGTTCGGCTCTTCGCTGCTCAAGCACTTGATGCGCTCGAACACCGTCATGCGCTGCTTCACGTGCTGAATGCGGACGCGGTCCGGGCCGCCACCGACGTTGGGGCGTGTTTTGAGATCGCGTCCAAGTGCGAGCGCCTTGTCGTAAGGGCTAACCGCGGCCGCGGCGTCTGCCTCAGCCGTAACCTTGGGCGCATCGAAGGGGTTTTCGAGGGTGTGTGTCTGCTGTGTCATGGTTCCCATTCGCGATTCAACATTGTGCGGTCGTCTTTGCGAGACGCCGAGTTATTTCGCTTACTCTGGTTTTAACCTTTGGCTTCAGCTCAAAAGCGCGCCGCGTGCGATCGTTTACCTGCGCGCTGTGCCGAGCCCAACGTTGCTGGCCGTATTTTGTACTTAAAGTCGATTGCCGATCGGCGCTGCTGTGTCCTGCCCGCGATCACGATCACCACTGGTGGGCGATTCGGCGCGGCGGATTCTAGCCTAAAAACTCCCCCTGGAAGCCACAACATGGATTTCGCCCCTTGGGGTAAGGGCAGGAAATCACCACCAATTTCCAGCCGCGGGATGCCCGACCGAGCGGCCTGAGTTACGAGTTGCCTTGCGACCCATTTGCCATCTCTCTATGGCGCGGGACGACATCGCCAATTGCCCGCCACCACAGTCTTTCGAGCCGGGAGCCCCACACAAATGAAGGTTGCAGTCATCGGCGCCGGGGCCGTGGGTTTGGGGATCGGCGCCGGGCTCGCGGCAAACGGAGTCTCCGTCAGGTTTGTCATCAACCGGCCCGCGCAACGCCGTGCACTTGCCACCCAAGGTGTTTCGCGATCGGGCCTCTTCGGCGATCTCGAAGTTGCACCGAGCGACTTCTCCATCGCGGACTCGATTGACGCACTGGCCGACTGGCCCGCCGACCACTGGCTCGTTTGCACCAAATCAACGGCCTCGCGCGAGTTGGTCAAACAGATCGCACCAGTGTGGCGACGGATGCCAACCAAGCCCAGCGTCGTGCTCTGTCAGAACGGCTGGGGGAACGCCGAAGTCTTCGCCACGCAGATCCCACCCCGCCATGTCTTCAATGCCCGGGTCATTACCGGCTTTGTCCGAAACAACGAAACGCACATCCGTGTCACCGCCCACGCAGATTCGATCCACATCGGCAGTCTGTTCGGCGCATCGACGCTAGAGCTGACCGGACTCACCGAGGCAATCACGCGCGGCGGGATTCCGTGTGAAATCTCACAAGAGATCGACAAAGACCTGTGGGCAAAGATGCTCTACAACGGCTTGCTCAACCCCTTGGGCGCATTGGTCGGCGTGCCCTACGGCGTGTTGGCCGAGCGGGACGAAACCCGGGCGATCATGAAAGCGCTTGCTCATGAGATTTTTGACGTGATGCGCGCAGCTGACTATTCGACCCACTGGCAGAGTGCCGACGACTACCTGACGACGTTTTACCAAGATCTACTGCCTCCCACCGCCGAACACCAGTCGTCGATGCTGCAAGACTTGCAAGCCGGGCGCATGACCGAAGTCGAGGGGTTATGCGGTGCACTATGCGAACTCGCTGCGGCCCACCATGTGCCTGCACCCCTAAACGACGCGTTGCTTACCCTGATCCGAGTCGCCGAAGCCCGAGCGAGCACGTAGAAGTCGCGAAACTCCACACGGGCCTTCCAATCGCAGTGCACCCACGCGAGACCGTCTACGGCGCTGGAAACCGCTCGATGATCTCGGCCCAGCTGTGGCAGCGATGCAGGCGAGCGCGCGTGGCGCGAGGCAAGTGATCTGTGTTGCGGTTCCACGGGTGATCGACCAACGCGACGTCGACACCAACAGTGCCCGCGAGATAGGAGGCAACCTCCAACGAATCCTCGACCGCGAGACAGAAATCCATCTCGGCCAAATCGCCGAGAGAAAGCGCTGCCGGGCCCGATGTGTCGGTGTGGGTGCGGCCGTACTTGTCGACAAACCCCAAGCTCGAGTGCGGCATGGCGTGCTTTGCGAGCCAACGACGCGTTGCTGCGTCGGTGCTCGGTGGACGACCCGTCAGGAGATTGATCTCGTAGCCAGCATCGAGCCAACCGCCGAGCGATGCCACCGCACCCTCAACAACATCAATCCCCTCGATGGCCGTGGGTTCGTGGACGAGTTCGAGAAACCGGTCGAGCTCGGTTGCGTTGAGACGAAACGAAACGCCCAGATCAAAGTGAGTGAGTTCCTCGTAAGGCACGCGACGCTCGTGATGCTGGTGGAGCAAGTCATTCAGCAGCGTGATCGTCTCCGACAGCACGTCATCAATATCGATATAGATTCTGCGCGACGGCTTTTCAGACGTGCGACTCAACGCGTCTTTCATGCGCCACACTCAACCGCTGCCAACAGCGCACGTACTTTGTCGATCGACTCAAGATACTCGTCCGCGGGCACGGAGTCGGTCACCACGGCACCCCCGCTGTGGATGTGGACTTGTCCATTGCGCACGAAGAGAGTCCGAATCACGACGGACAGATCGAGCCCACCGGCAATATCGAGGTAACCGATCGCACCGGAGTAGATGCCTCGACGCACCGGCTCGATCCTGTCGATGATTTCCATAGCAGCGATCTTCGGTGCGCCCGTCATCGAACCCGGAGGAAACGTGGCGCGCAACAAGTCGCCGCGCGAACAGTCGGACTTCAATTGCCCGCTCACCGTCGACACCATCTGAAAGACCGTTGCATAGTGTTCAATTGCCATCAGCTCTGGCACCGTGACCGAGCCCGTCTCGCACACACGCCCCAGGTCGTTGCGTACGAGATCGACGATCATCAGGTTTTCGGCGCGATCCTTTTTCGAATGCGCGAGTTCCTTGGCGAGTAGAGTGTCTTCTTCGGCGCTCGCGCCGCGCCTACGCGTCCCCTTGATGGGACGGCTTTCCACGCGCCCCTCGCGATCAAGACAGAGAAACCGCTCGGGGGAGCTGCTCGCAATCGTCACCTCGGGCAGTTCGAGGTACGCGGCAAAAGGCGCCGGGCTCAGCCGACGCAGCGCGCAGTACAAACGCCAACCCGTGTCGGCGTCGGGCTCTTCGCGCGTTCGATGCAGGGGCAGATCGATGCGTTGAGTGAGATTGGCCTGGTACACATTGCCCGCAGCAATCTCATCGCGGATGTCGCCAACCGCGCGCTTATACTCACTCGCCTTGAAGCTGCACACGGCGTCTTCGGGCAATGCAGAGCCGAGCAGCCGGCGGCGACTCACCCAGTCGACCTCGACCTTATCCGTGGACTTCCCTGTAGCTGACAAAGCGGACAATGCTTGAGAGGCGACGTCTTCCATCGCCATTTCGGCCTGTTCTTCCGCGGACAGTTCCGCACACCCTTCAGCCAGAGCGGATTCACCCGCTTCGGCGAATCCAATGCCGATCGCAAACACGCGCTGCTCTACATGGTCAAAGGCAAGCAGTCTGTCTACAAACAACAAGACTAGATCTGGCAGCCCAAAGTCATCACGCCCGGTCAACGCAACGGGCTCGCAGGCCTCCCCCAACTCGTATCCGAAGTAGCCGACGGCGCCCCCCGCAAATGGCGGGCGGAGGCCCGGGTTCGGAAATGCGGCCGCGATGTCGGGACGCGCTGGCAGCAAAGCGTTCATGCAGTCAAGCGGGTCGCCCGTTTGATGCGAAAGTCCAATCTCGAGCCCCGGAGCAACAGCGCGACGGCAGTCAATTTCGTTTTGACTCCCCCGAGATCGCAGCACGAGATAGGGATCCGCCCCTAAGAACGAATAGCGACTGACCTCAACCGAGGGCGCACCAGGAGCCGCGCCGCTGTCCAGCAGCCACGCATAGGGCTTGCGACGCAAAACCTCGAAGCACGAGAGCAGGTCGCACGTCGCTGTGAGTTCGCGAACACGTAGTGCACAAACCTGTGACATGACTGGACTCCCGGCAGGTGCGAACCCTAACAGACCCGCCCGCGGCGGGCACTTGCGCGACGGCTGCAGCCGCCATGCGCTCATATGGTTCTGATAAGCGCGCCTCGTCTACGGCCTCGCGGGTTTCGATCGGGTATCGTCGCCCAATGAAGAGAGTTTGTTTCTACCACGCTGGCTGCCCGGATGGATTTGGAGCCGTATGGAGTGTCTGGCGGTCTTGGGGCAAGGATGGTCGCTACATCGGCCGCGGCCACAACGACCCGCTGCCCTACGACGAGCTCGAGGACGCACTCGTCGCATTCGTGGACATCGCCGTCGACAACGAATCACTGCGTCGCCTCGCAGACGTAGCGGCCCACGTCATCATTCTCGATCACCACGTCTCGGCTCAACTTCGCTACGACTCGGACTTGCCTACGGTCAACCACATGGAAGACGCAGGCCACGAGATCCTCTTCGACCTCAGCCACTCCGGGGCCGTGCTCTCCTGGAACTACTTTCACCCAGACGAGCCACCCCCCCCGCTGCTCGAATACGTCGAAGACCAAGATCTATGGAATTGGAAGCTCGAGGGCTCTGAGCAGGTAAATGCAGCGATTGCTTCATACCCGCGTGAGTTTGAAGTTTGGGACGCCCTAGCGCAGCGCAGCACAGACGAACTCGTGCGCGAAGGTGAGCCAATCGTGCGCGCCAATCGAATGGAAGTACAACGCGCGATCAAGAACCCCGAAACCATCTTCATTGGCTCAGAGCGCATCGAGGCCGTCAACGCTTCGGTAAACCGCAGCGCAATTGGTCATGAATTGGCGATCCGCGGTGCCTTCGGCACAGCCTGGGGCTGCGTCTACCGCATTGGCGGCGGAAAGGTCCACGCGACGCTCTACTCCATTGGAGACGTTGACGTTTCGAAGGTCGCCGGCAGTCTTGGCGGCGGTGGACACCGCAACGCGGCGGGCTTCACCGTTAGTCTCGCCGAGTGGGTCGACAAGTTTCAATAACCTGCGCAGTCGGCGCAGTCCCTAACGCCGATCAACTACACTCGGACCCTCTACACGAAAATTCTGCGCGAAATACTGCGCGAAGTACTACGCAAAGAACCTACGCAAAGAACCTACGCGAAGAATTAGAGCCGGACGATCGCAAGAATTGCGAGGATCGAACCGGCTGTCGCGACCG
>JBLHOB010000020.1:0-13472 GCA_047619425.1 Myxococcota bacterium | reverse complement strand
TCACGAACCATACGTTGGCCCACATGAAGGTACCCATCAGGCCACCCGTGAGGACGCGCGTCATGTAGCCGTCTGCCATGCCGATGCCTGCAGACATCTTCATGAAGATCAGGGTCCAACCGGAGAGAAAGGTGAACATCGCGCCCCAGCGAAACCACCACAGGGCATTCGGCACAAGGCCGCGAGTCATTGCGCCCTTGGCTTGGCCGCCGAGTTCGGTGCCGAAGAACGGGGTCTGAATGAAGTTGAAGTACCAGAGGACGCCGATCCAGCAGACGCCTGACAAGAAGTGCACGTACCGTACGAGAAATTCCAACCCCGTAAAGGTGGTGAAGAGTTCCATGGTTGACACACTCCTAGGCAACCGAGCCGATCGTATAGGTCGACTGGTGCGTTGTTGACCCCCATACCTAGTCTGGGTTCAAGAGACCGGAGGGGAAATGCTGCGCGATTATATCCATGTTTTGTCGCATAACGAGATTAGTCGGTCAACAAAGCGACCATCTTCCAAGGAAATGTCAAAGAGGTCTGGCGGAGTCGCACGTGACGCTGTGGTCACACGACGAAATGAGGGGAATTACGACCGAATCAGCGCGTGTCGCGGGCCTCACGCCTAGGCGTCGTTGTCCATGCCCGCGATTTTGCGTTTACGCAGCCATATGGCGATTCGGCGCACCCATCGGGCACCAAGTGCCAAGCGCTCACGAGCTTTTGGTTGGCCCGGGCGCGAAATCTCCGTCCACTCTCCAATAACACGGTGTTCTTCTCCACCTGAAAGCAATACGCGGAAAGGACGGTCGGGGTCGAGGAAGTTGCCCGATTCAACAACGCGTACCGGCATGGAGTCGCGGTACTGTGCCGCGATCTCTTGCAGGCGGCTCGATCGGTCGAAGGCGCCGGGCTCCGCTTCTTGGATCGACAGTCGAGTTTCACTGCCGTGGGTCAGGATGTCGACGATGGCGCCGAGTTGGCTGGGCCGGTCGTCGTCTTCGAGTCCACCGGTGAGCCATAGGCAGCGATAGCTACGGCAGATCTGCGGGCGTGTTTCGTGGATCCCGCATCCGCCGCCACTGCATTGATGCTGGCAATCGACACCGCCGAGCTTTTTCAACTCGTCGACGCGGAGTACAGAACAACAAAGCGAGCACGATCCGCACTCTCGTGTGCGCGGTTCGTGCTCGCTAAGGATGTTGCTCATGATTGCGGTGTTCTTATTGCGTTCGTATGACCTAGATAGGACGAACTTAAAAGTCGTATCCGAGGCGCATGAAGTACGTCAGGTTGTTGTCTTCGAATGGGGCTTCGACAATCGAGTCGTACTGGTTGTTGAGGCCAATACTCGCAGATAGACCACCCTCTTGGCCGATGTCCGCCTTGATTTCTGCATTGGAAATCACGCGCAGTTCTTTCGTTTCGTCCAAGTTCGGGTAGTAGGTGTGCGTTGTGGAGAAGGAGACACCCTTCATCACTTTGTAGTCAAGAGATGCGCGAACCACTCCTTCTGGAAATGTTTCTTTTTTATCGATGCCGTTCCAGTTGTGATTGAAACCGGCGCCGGCGCTGAGGCGTGCCGTAATGGAATCGGTTTTAAGAACGTTGACACCGATACCCGCAGAGGCTGCGATGCGTTCCTTGAACTCTTCGAGGCGTCCGTAGTCGTAACGACCGGTGCCAAAGATGAAGAGCGAATTCTCAAGAGGCTTCCAGTTTTCTTCGTACTCGACGAAGGCCTTGCGGTCTACCGGCGCCTTGTTGCCAGGACCTGTCGGGTTGTCCGGCTTCGCAATGTAGAGCTGAGAGATCAATTTGCGTCGATGCTTGGTGTCTTCAAAATCGCCGTTGAGATCTGCGACCAGTTTGACTTCCTTGGTATTGCCGTTGGCTCCGCTGACGCCCACACCGACGAATCGGTTCCAACCCTCGAGGATCGTTGTACCGAAAAGGCCTGGGTTCGGGGTTTCTTCTTCTTCCGCGCTGGCAACGCCCGTGATGAACAAGGCGCCAAGAGCAAGGCTGGTTAGCATCAATAGTTTTCGCACGTGTAAGTCCCTCTTTAGTAAATGGCTGGATCAATCATCGCTGGATGAGTTGATGCGTCGTTTCGTGAGTTGTTACATGGAGCACTTAGTGAATCTTGATTTGGATCCCTCGAAAGCGTTTCGTATTTCACCCGTCGGCTTGTTGCGACGACCTCGTTGCGAGGCCGAATGCTAGCGGCATCGGTTCGGGCTCGCACGACGCAATCATGTGCTATCTCGCCATTGATGTCCGCGCGAGTTTTTTTTGCGCCATCGCGTCATGCGAGAAGCGATGGCATTGGGTTTCGTGAAATCGTGTCAGTGTTTCAATGACGAAAATATAGAAACTCGTGAGAAATCAGATAGCGGCAGCATGATTGCAAGCCAGCTACGCCGACGGCGGAAGGGTTCGCCAGACCATATAGGCGAGATAGCTGACCAGAAGCCCGGCTCCCTCCCAGCGCAAAATTAATCGGCTGTGCGTGCGCGCTGTTAGAAGAAGAGCGAGAGAGAGCAAGCCCGTAAAGGCGAGGTCCGTCGGACCCAGCGGAGGAATGGTGATCGGCAAGATGGTTGAGGTCAGGCCGCACACGAGTAGGATGTTGAAGATGTTCGAGCCGACGACTCCACCCACCGCAATGGCAAGTTCGCCGCGCCGCACCGCAGACAACGTGGCCACAAGCTCAGGCAAACTCGTGCCAATGGAAATCATCGTGAGGCCAATGATGACTTCCGAGATTCCCATGGCACGGGCGATTGCGATTCCGCCGTCGACAGTGAAGTGCGCGCCGAGGAGCAGGGCACCGAGGCCAATCAGGATTTCGAGTACGTGGCGTTTCGACTTTCGCTGATCGTCCGCTTTGCCGTCGGTGTCGAAGCCAGGCGTGTCGATCGTCTTCGTGCCCTTGTCGGTAGCGCCTGCATCGAGTTGCGCCGACGTCGACTCCGCTGGGTACACCGTTGAAGCATCGGGATAGCGGCCGCCGGCGTGACGGTGGGTCGCCGTGCGTTGGGCGATGAGGTCACCGACGGTGTAGTACATGAAGACGACAAAGAAGAGCAGCAGGATCAGCCCGTCGGAGCGGGAGTACATGAGCGCTTCGCCGTCGAGATGGGCGTCGTTTGCCATGATGGTTGCCGCGGCTACGGCGAGGATCATCATGGGTAGCTCGCGGCGGGTTACTGCGCCGTCGATGGGCAAAGGTCGGATCAACGCCGACAAGCCGATGATCAAGCCGATGTTTGCAAGGTTTGAGCCGAAGATGTTGCCAAACGCCAGAGTGCTCGAGCCGTTGAGAGCCGCGCCGATACTTACCGCGAGCTCCGGCGCACTTGTGCCAAACGCGACCACAGTCAGGCCAACCGCCAATGGCGAGATGCCGAGTGACTTCGCGAGTGCCGAGGCACCGCGCACCATGAGGTCGCCGCCAAAAACGAGCAGCGCCATTCCACCAAACGTGATGAGTAGGTTCGTCATCATGCTAGGGTCACCGCAGGCACGCAGGAAGCTCGCGTGCCTGCTCGGCTCGAGAGTGTCGCTGCGTCAATATTCGTAAGACCAAAATACATCGAGTCCTGAAGATCCACCGTTCGCGTCGTATTCACTTCGAAGACTCAGATCCTTCCAAAAACGCCACTCAACTGTGAGCCGATCACCCGCTGTGCTTTGCAGCGCTCGGTCGTATCTCAGAATGATATCCTCTCCTACGTTTGTCTCAACACCAACACTGCGAACGGACATGTCATTGTTGACGTCGACGCTGATTTCGTTGATCGGAAGTTCTTCGGATAGCGCGCGCGAGAGTGAGGCCAAAGCAAGGTTTCCCGCCAATTGGGCGGCGGCGGCATTGAGTTGTTGGTCGTCGCGTTCGCCGATTTGGGTGCTCGGTTTGTCGAAAACGAGATAGGACAAAATTTCGGTGTCGTCCATTGTCGGCGTGCTGATTAATCGGGAACTTGGTGCGGACCAGCGCCCGGTGAGCTCCACGCCCACGAGGACGTCCCCGGAAGGTCGAGTCGCAATTAGGTGCAACTCGGGGTCAGGTGGGACACGCTCGTCGAAAATAGCGACGCCTTCATCGACATTAAACGTTCTTCCGAGAAACTTATAGGTTCCGCCGGTTGTCTGAAGATTGCCCTGAAGCAACGTCGAGGCCATCCGTTTTTTGCGAAGCCGCATCTGGCCTTCGGCCTCGAAGTCTGCGCCGCGCTCGCGAATTTTGGCGCCCGGGCCCACTTCAATTGCAATATCTGCGCGAGCCGTTTCGTAAGCGGATGGCTCGGTTCGTTGAACCGCGTCGGAGTCCGCCTGCGCGAGGCCGAGAATACGCACCTCTCGAAACAACGGGTCTTCCGGTGCGGGGAGGTTGACTTGGACTCGGGTGAGGACCAACTCGCCTCTCGCATCGAGGGTTGATAGGCCTCCGTCGATCAGGATGTCGCCGTTGACGCGCGCATCGAACAATGGAAAGTGTGTGAGCGCAAAGTTATCGAAGTGTGCGCGCAGTTCAACTTGATCCTTCTCTGAGCCCGCCCAGTTAAAGTGACCGCTAAAGACGACCGGGCCCTTCTGTGATTGTACTTCGACCCGCTCCATTTTGACGCTGTCGTTGGCGAATACGAGCGATGCATTGATTGGCCCGACGCGTTCTTCGACCAATGCCAAGCGCAGTTTGGCGTCGATGACATCGAGCGTCCCCTGAAGTTGCGGACCACTCGGACTCCCGGCGATTTCGAGGAGACCTGTCGCATCGCCAGTCAGGCTGCGCACCCGTCCGAGGCGCCGGGTTGAAGCGCGCGGCACGAGCCAGGCAAGGTCAATTGCCTGTGCGTGCAATGATGCTCGATTGTCGGGATTGAGCAGGAGCTGATCGGGTTGCACGAGGGCTTGCGCGAGATCGATGGAAGCATTGGCCACGAAGCCATTGCGGCCCTCGTGCGAAATTTCCAGAACAAGGGAGAGCGTTTCGTCGACCGTCGTCGCGGTGAGCTTGACGTTGTCGGCAACTGCAGGCCCCCAGTGTGCGTTGGTCCAGTTCCCCGAACCGACCACGACAGGTCCAGTCGCGTCTCCCTTGACTCCGAACGCACCGGTCAATGTGCCCTTGAATAGTTCGGGGTCGGGCTCCTTTCGTTCGGGATCGCCGGGCAGAAGGTTGTGAAGCACCCGAGCGGGCATGTCCTTCGCGAACAAGGCGAACTCAAACTCCGGATGTCGCAGGACGGCCGGCGGCGTGAGGGCATCTATTGCGCCGGGCAGACGGAGCGAAACCGCGACGGAGTGGTCGTCGTCCCATTGGATTGCTCCTTCAATCGAATTGGCGCCATCGCCCGATGTTGAGCGCAGCGAAATTTTGTTCGTTGACGTGCCGCGGTAACGGAGCGCAAGAACAGTCAGTTCCCCATCCACGGCGAGTTGGTCGTGTTGTTGGATGAGGTTGAACTTCCCCGATAGGGAGCCTTCCGGTGGGTCTGCTGGCGAAAAGAATTCGGCGAACGCTCGAATATTGACGTCGGCAATTGATGCGTCGAGCGAGGTCAGCGCGTCCGCGCTGATGAATTCTTCGATCTCAAAGTTGCCACTGGGACCGTGCAGTCTGAGGTCGGTCAAAGACCATTGTGCATCGATGTGGGAAATCGTGGCGGGTGTCGAGGTCGTGAGCTGCAGCTTTGAAGCCCGAGTTGTGTCGAGAGCAAGGCGTTCGAGCGTGAAGCGCTGCTCGCCGTGAAGCGAAATGTCTGCGGTGAACTCGACGTCGGGACGCTGTGCAACGGCTACGCCGCCTTCGAGGGAGACGGTGCCAGAAGGGTCGTCAATCGCCCCCGAGAGTTGCGCCGAGATATTGAGTTCTCCGATGGCGTCCGCTCGCACGTCGAAGGCCAACAGCAAGGCCTGAATAGGCAGGCCTGCGGCCTCGATCCGGAGATTGTCAAGTACTTTGCTTTGGCCGGAGCCCGAGGCTTCGAAGTGGCCCTCGCTTGTATCGAGCAGTGCCGTATCGAGGCGCCAGACCCCGCTGCCGGTTTCGTACCGAGCCGCGGCCTGCGCCGAGAGCATGCTGAGATTTTCGAACTCGCTCGCGTCGAGATTGAGTTGAACCTTCAATGGAAGACTTGACGGCGCAAAGGCAATACCCTCTCCAGCCGTTGAGACGTGCAGCTCGCCATTCAGGTCGGTTCTGGGGAGCGATGGTTTGATTGCGGTTTGGGGCGATGCTTTGGGTTTGCTCTGCGCGGTGAGGGCATCGAGGGCACTGAGGTCGAGGTGCGTAAACGCAATTCGTCCGTCAGCCATTTCGATCTGCGGCAGTCCGTCGATAAGGTTCGCCGAGAGCGCCCCGGCGACGTAAAACTTCGTCGCTTCGAACAATTCCAAGTCGGCGCGCTCAAGCTTTGCTTCGATGCGTTCGAGATTGGCAGTCAACCGCAAGCGAGCGGCCTGCACTCGTGCACCCCGAAACGATCCCCCGGTGACGCGCAGGTCGGCGGTCACGGTCGGCGGAGAAGACTGTGACGCTTCAAACGGCCAGGAGAGGTCGCGGGTCACAAGGCGCCCGTTTGCCGTCAGTTCTCCAGGGTCATCGGGGTCGGTGTGATGCAGGAAGAGGTCAGCGTTGCGAACGATGAACTGCATGATTTCGAGTCGCAGGGGAGGTGGCTCTGGAGCGTCGTCCGTGATGGCATTGCCGATGTCGTCATCATCGAGGTCAACTCTCGCCGTTTCACGGGTTGGGAGACCGAGGAATTTCCACTCGCCAAGGGGGGTGTGTTCGATGTGGAGGGCAAGGTTTTCGATCTCGAAGGAGCGCACGACCACGACGCGTTCGTCGTAAATGCGCGATAAGTCGAGGTCGATGTGCGCCTCGTCGATCGCAAGGGGAAGCTCGTTGGTCCCCGATGTGTTGTCCGAGGTGTTCGGGCGCACCACGAGTTCTTCGAGGGTTAGACCACCAATCAACGAGCCTCGGGCACCCCCCAGCTCGGCATCGACGCCCAACCCCTCAACCAGGGCACGCAGGATAATTCTGCGTTGAAGCTCGGGATACCACCCGTTCAGCAAGCCAAAGCAAAGCAACCACGCCATGCCGGTCGCCATGGCGGCGGTGAGAAGAGCGCCGCGACGTGTGGGCAGGAACCTCAAAACGTATGTCCCAGAGATGCGTTGATCCTCATCCTACCGCGCTTCGCGTCGGGATTGAGCCGCCATGCGAAGTCGAGGCGAATCGGGCCCGCGGGTGTTTGATAACGGAGGCCTGGCCCCGCGGCGTAGAGGAGCTCGCCGAGTTCCCAGCGAAAGGCCTCGGGCTCGACGGCGGCGGCATCGACAAAGGCAACCGCGCCAAAATTTTCGAAGATCGGAATTCGCCATTCGATGCTGGCCTCGATCAAACTGCTGCCGCCAATCGAATCGCCGTTCACGTCTTCAGGGCTCAGTGAGCGATAGCCGAACCCGCGCATGGAGCTACTGCCACCGGAGTAGAATCGCTCGACGAGTGGGATGTTCTCCTCGTCTGTATCCGAGAGATTGTGAATGGTGCCAACGAGCAATCGGGTTGCAAGCACCGTGCGCCACAACTCGCCAAAGGCACGGGCATCCATTGTGTAGCGAATGAAGTCTTCGTCCGAGCCGAGCGGCGTAAAGGACGACTGTGCACGCAGGTCGAGGTAGGAGCCGGAGCTACTTGCCAAGGGGTCGTTTACGGTTGAACGACGTAGCCCTATATGCGGGCCGGTGGTGATTGCGATCCCTTCGGGTGGGTCATCCACCCCCGGCTCGTCGACGACCGAGTAGATGTCATTGCGGTCGAACCGATAACCAACCTGAATCGACCACGGCGCGATCAGGGTGCGATCGAGTTGGAGATCGATCAGGAGTCTTCGCGCGGTATAAGCGTCCTGGTCGTCAAGTGCAAAGGCTGTCGATGCGGTGAAGCGCGTATTCGTGCCAAGGAAGTAGGGCTCGGTAAAAGAGGGACGAACTGCACCGCCCAACCCCGAGTAGCGCAGCGCTACATCGGCTTGTCGGGCGCCGCCGAAAAAATTGCGATGGTGCCACGACAGCTCCCCGCGGAAGGAGGTGTCGGTACCCCAGCCGCCCCCGAGTCGAATGCGTCGGGGCGAGCGCTCGGCGACGCGCACGTAGACCGGCCAGATGTCACCGTCGCTCGATTCGGCGCCACGCTCTTCGTCGGTTTCGGGTGGTTCCGCCTCGACAACGGTCCAGCGAAACAGGCCGAGGTTTTGCAGCTTCCGTCGAGTGCGCGACATGGCGGCCGGCGAATACCACTGGCCGGGCTCGAGGGTGATCTCACGGCGGACGATGTAGCGATCGACATCTTCGAGTCCTTCGATCTCTACCGGACCCATTCGAATTCGCCTGCCTAGGTCGAGGGTCCACTTGATCTCGACTTTGTGGCCTACCAAGTCAACTTCCGCGCCGCCATTGACCTGTGCAAGCGGAAACCCGCGCTGAGCGACGAACGCGAGGATCTTCTCTCTCGCATTTCCGTAGCGCTCGAGTTCGAAGCGTTCTCCCGACCGTAAGGCCAACGACGTCATGAAGTCGTTCCAAGCCAGTTCTTCAATCTCTTCGCGAGCAAAGGGAGGTGCTCCGTCCGGTAGAGTGATCGCGACATCATCGGTGTGAACGGGCAGTCCTTCGTCTATGCGAATCTCGATCGCTACGCGTGCGCCCGACTCGTTGCTGGAGAACGTGTGTGTGGCGACGGTTTCGTAGTAACCCCGCAAGCGATAGAGGGCCGCAATTCGGTCCATGTCGTCCGCAATTTCGCGCTTTCGAAAACGATGGGTTTGCCAAAAGCGAAGCCAGTTTGTCGCCTGCGTGACGATGTGATCCCTGAGGTCACCCGTAGAGATGGCATTGTTGCCAATAAACGTGATTGAGCTGACAACGGGCTTGAAAGCGGGCGTCGGGGTGCCTTCGGCCTTCTCCGATGCAATCGCAACGGGGCCTGCAAGTAGGAGATAGGCCGCGGGAATCGCGAACAACAGGGGCCAGATGGCACGCATCGAGCGGACTCTACAATATACGACCAAGATCGTGCCCAACTTCCTTGGTGGAACCATCGACAAGGTGAGACGCATTGGTGTCGCGATCGGTTCGAATGCTTTTCGGGAACGCCTAGAAATCGCGAAAAATGACAGGGTCCCGTATGAGATTGGGGGGATCCCGTCCATTCGAGGCCCCGGGTCGCCGATCCTCTGTAGGATGCAGAGGCGTTTGATCTTCTCCGTTTTATGGTTGTTGGTGGCATTGCTCGCCGGCTGGCCCTCGCTTTCCATGGCTCGGTCCGAGGCGAGTGAGATCTACAAGCCAAACTCGCGACTCGCGGCAGATCTGTTGCCCATCGCAAAGGCGGCGTTGGGGACAGGTGGCGATGCCGTGGTCGATGCGGGTCAGAACAGCATCATTTTGTTTGGCACACCACAGGGCATCGAGACGGCGCTCGAACTCTTGCGTCTCCAGGACCGAGCCGTTGCGCGCATACGTTTGCGCTACCGCTCGATTGAGCTGCGTGATCTTGCAAACTCGGGGCTCGCGATCGAATGGGATGGAGCGAGTGCGGTACGTATTGCCCGAGTCAATGCAAAGGACGGCTCGGAACTTTTCGGGAAGCTCTATCGAACCGAGAGAACGGATGACTTTGCCGGCGAGCTGGTCGTCGAAAATGGGCAGGCAGGCCACATCGGCCGCGGGCGCTCCGTGCCTCTGGTAGCGCAGGGGCAACTCGGCACCGTTGTCGCCGGGGTGGCTGATGCCGAACGAGGCTTTACCGCGACGCCGGTTCTGCTGGGAGATGGCCGAATTCAAATTGCACTCAGCAATAGTGACGCTCAAGTAGACGATCGGGGGCGGCTTGATTACTCCGGTGCCACAACGACGGTCACTGTCGAGGATGGAGAGTCGATCGTCATCGGATCGTTCGCTGAGGGCGCCATGCGTAAGGGGCGCGGAGGTACGACGTACTCGACCCGGCGAAGCGAGCTTACCCGTACCTACCTGATTCAAGTCGATGTGGAATCTCCGTAGCGAGCTTCTCCCATCGATGACGATGAGGCCGACAGTATTCTAAATCATGGCTCGGGTGCGCGAGTCGTCGACCTCACGTCGAACAAGTATGACTTGCTCGATTCGTAGATATCGCCACTCTGATTGATGGGTGTAGCGTGAAAAACGCACGTAGCGTTGGTTGACCTGACACTTCGCGCCGGCGCTAGGGATTCGCGGCAAGTTCGAGTTTTACAAGATCTTGGCCCGTGCGAGAGCACGCTCCCATCGGGCGTGTGATCGTCTAAGCTCTGCGCCATGTTGGAGCTTGGGCTTGTCAGAAAGACGATCTTCGCGCCGCGCGCTGTCTCTCGTACGCTGTCTCGGCGCATCTCGCCGAGCGCGACATCATTGGTGTTGTCGTCGTGTCTGATCGCGTTGGTGTGGATGCTCGTCCCGTCGCCGGTAACAGCGCACCCACTCGCGCCGTCGCTTCTCGAGTTGACGGAAGGCGAAGTCGGCGTCTTTGATGTGCGCTGGAAGACACCGAGCTTGCGTGCTCCGGGCGTCGAGATCGAGCCCATGCTTCCCTCGCGGTGTGTCGCGCAAAACGAGAAACGGCCCGAGGTGGGCGCGAGCTACATCGAGCTGTTCTGGCAAGTGGATTGCGGCACCGAGGGGCTTAACGGCGCGGTGCTAAGCGTGGTGGGTCTTGAGCGAAGCCGCACGACGGCGCTTGTTCGTGTGGTCTTCCGCGATGGCCAGATCGCCAAGGCCCTCGTACGAGCCGACGCGCCCGAATTTACCGTCGCAGCCGGCGAGGGCTCGGCGCAGAGTTATCTGGCGCTTGGCTTTGAACACATCCTGCTCGGCCCGGACCACTTGCTGTTCGTGCTTGGCTTGCTGTTGTTGATCGTCGGCGCGCGCAAGCTATTTGGGGCCGTCACTTCCTTCACGATCGGCCACAGTCTCACGCTGGGTTTTGCGATCATGAACTGGATCCGAATACCGCAGCAGGTGGTCGAGGTCGGGATCGCGATTAGTTTGGTGATGGTGGCACTCGAGTTGGTTCGACGCGATCAAGAGAAGGTGACACTGCTGCGCAGCCGGCCGTGGCTTGCCGCTTTCGGCTTCGGGCTACTTCACGGCCTTGGGTTCGCAGGCGCACTGCGCGAAGCAGGGCTTCCCGTCGACGAGATCCCTATTGCTCTGCTGTTCTTCAATCTAGGGATCGAAGCGGGGCAGTTGGTATTCATCATTCTTGCAATCGGCGCCATTGCACTGCTCGCAAAGGCGAGTGTGCGGCGCGACTGGCTTGAGCGGGTGAGCGCCTATGCGATTGGCTCACTCGCGGTCTTTTGGATCATCGAGCGAAGCGGCGCACTCTTCTAAGCCGGACTGCGCTATTCGCCAGAAGCCTTTGGGTAGGGATTGATCTTCGCGAGTTGTTTTGCGAATACCGTCGGGTCTTCCGTGGGGAATTTGCAGACGCGGTTTTCACAGACATACGCCGTCACCTTCCCACCGCGAGCACGTTTGCCTTTGACCATGGGCGAGAGTGCCGCGTGGGCGGGAAGGTCGTCTGCTTCCGCTACAACCGAAAGTGTTCGATTCGGCAGGTAGATCTGGCGCAACGGGGCGAGCATCGCATTCAGTTCCTGCGCGTTGCCATTGCCCACGACGATGATCTCCTTTGGGGTGTCGAGCTGGAAGTCCACCGCGGAAAACATCTCGGTCACTCCCGTCGCGTTGTAACGAAGTGAGCGATAGAAGGCAGCGAGGAGCATCTCCCCGCTTTGTTCGTATGCCGCGTCCCCTGTGTAGAGATGCAGTCGAAGCAGATTGAGGGCTTCGATTGAATTGCCCGACGGGATGGCGCCGTCGCGGCCGGGCTTCTCTCGCGCCAGCAGCACTTCGGCGTCGTCTGCAGTTTTGAAGTAGCCGCCATTGCTGTCGTCTCGATAGTATTTGTCGAGGATGGCTTGCAGTGCGATGGCTTCGCGCAGCCAGTGAGGTGAGGGGGAGGCTTCGTAGAGATCAAGCAGGGCTTTGATGAAGAAGGCGTAGTCTTCGAGAAAGGCTGGGCCCGAAGCCGCGCCGTCTTTGTAGACGCGCACGAGTCGCCCGTCACGTCGCATGTTGTCGAGGATGAACGCCGCGGCGGCCTCGGCATTTGCAATCAGTCGCTCGTCCGCGAATGCGAAGCCCGAACGCGCAAACGCCGAAATCATCAAACCATTCCAGGCAACCAGAATCTTGTCGTCGAGGAGTGGCGCCGGGCGCTGGCTGCGCGCGTTGTAGAGCTTTTCCCGCGCGGTAGCGAGTTGCTCCTGCAACACGGGGACCGTCACTCCGAGCTCCTTGGCGACATCTTCCTCTGTGCGCCAGGCCGTTAGCAAATGGCGGCCCTCGAAGTTGCCCTTCCGGCCCACTCCGTAGTAGGTCTCGACTTGCTTCGCGAGGTTGAAGCCGAGCGCAATCGAGATCTCACGGCGCGACCAACTGAAAAAATAGCCTTCTTCCGTTTCGCCGTGCAGGTTCTTACTGTCGGCGTCGGTCGCCGAATAGAAGGCTCCGCCGGGTGCAGTCATCTCTTTGGCGACATAACGCAGTGTCTTCTTGGTGGTTTCGGCATAGAAGTCGCGCCCGGTCTTCTGCCACGCCTCAAGGTAGTTCTGGGCCAGAAGTGCGTTGTCGTAGAGCATCTTTTCGAAGTGGGGCACAAGCCACTTGGTGTCAGTTGAATAGCGATGAAAGCCGCCCCCCACCTGATCGTGCATGCCACCTGCTGCCATCTTGTCGAGAGCAAGGCTCGCAATCTCAATGGGGCGCGGGTCGTCGGTGCGATGGGCATAGCGCAGCAGGTAGCCGATGGGCAGAGACGACGGAAACTTCGGAGCGCGGTTCATGCCGCCCCAGACCGGGTCGGTGTTCTCGTCGTAAAAGGTCGCGATACTGTGAAGGATGTCGACGGAGATCGGCTGACTCTCGCTCGCAGCAGATCCCTCGAGGTTCTTGCGGATGTGACTCGCAAGCTCCTCGGCCTGGCTTTCGAAGCGCGTCGGATCCTCGGTGTACTGGGTCGAGATGGTTTCGAGAACTTGGCGAAAGCTCGGTCGGTTTCCGCGCGCTGTGGGCGGATAGTAGGTGCCCCCGTAAAAAGGTTTTCGATCCGGGGTGACGAACACATTGAGGGGCCAGCCCCCATTGACCCCCATCGCGTGCACGGCAGCCATATAGATGGCGTCGACGTCGGGGCGGACTTCCCGGTCGACCTTGACCGCGATGAATTTTGCGTTCAGATACTCGGCCAATGCGGGGTCGTCAAAGGACTCTTCTTCCATGACATGACACCAATGACACGTCGAGTAGCCAATGCTGATTAGGATCGGACGGCCTAGACGCCGAGCATCGGCGAAGGCCTCATCGCCCCACGGATACCAGTT
>JBLHOB010000019.1:0-14176 GCA_047619425.1 Myxococcota bacterium | reverse complement strand
CGAGCGCCATGCACGGGCGCTGCTCCGAAAGGCCGCCGGTATGCGATGCGACCAGAAGCCTGCCGTCCTGTGCCCAAGTCAAGTTGTCGGGTGACGCGACGCTTGCCTTTGCGAGCAGCTCGCCGGTCGCCCTCGAAATTCGCCAAACTTCGTTGCCGGCGTAAACGTTGAGGTAGACCTCGCTCCCGTCCTCAGAGACTTCGATGCCATTTGGGAATGGAGACTTGGTGCCGGGGACCATGGAGAAGCCGTTCTCCGGATGCCACTCGTAGACGAAGCCGGTATTGGCTCCCATCATCGAGCGCACCATGCCCCACATCGCGTTGCCGTATTCCATCATGTGGGTCGCTAGGAAACCGCCATTCGGGAGGCTCACAACATCGTTAAGGAAGGCGTGAAACGGAGGCACAACACACCCGCGCCAGACGATCTGCACATTGTCGGGCTCGGGAAGAACTTCGAAGAATTCGATCGACTCCGCGCCGCCGTGATTGACGACAAGTAACTGAAGGCGCCCATCGGCTCGAACCGAAAGGTCAATACCGTGGGGGTTGAACGGTTCGAGTGAAGGACCGGGGCACTGATCAACTCCCCAACCGGGCGTCGCCACCGGTGTGGGGCTGCCCGCTGGCGGGGGATACACAACACGATGCTCTTCGGTCTCAAGATCGAGGATCGCGAGGCTACCCGGCATTTCAATTTCGGTCATTGAGCCGTACTGGCTCACGATGAGCCGTCGGCCGTCGGCCAGCAGGCTCATGTCCTCAGGGTTCTGGAACCCACAAATCGGATGAATGCCCTTTGCGTCTCGACAATCGGTAATCGGCTCGGGGGCTGACGAACACCCCGTCATTGCCGCAACCCCGAGGGTTGCGGCAAGTAAACCAAGCGCCGTGGCTTTCGGAAATAGCGCCGTGGCATTCGAAGATCGAGAGTGAAGCACTGACATCATTGGGGCGAACCTCAATTGAGTTGAACAACGGTCAGCCTTGGTGATCGGGTGGCTCAGACGTTAAAACGGAACGTCGTCAAAACCCGGCGGTGGTCCATCGGGTGTCGGGGGCTCGTCGCCACCGGGACCCGAACCGGAGCCCTGGCTTGCACCCGCATGCGCGACACTCCAGACATCAAGACTGTTGAAGTACTTGGTCTCGCCCTGTGGGCTGTTCCATTCGCGCCCGCGCAGGCTGAACTCAACCTGAACTTCGTCGCCAACGTTAAAGCCGTCGAGGCTTTCGCAGCGATCGCCGGACAGCTGAAACAAAACAAACTGTGGATAGCGAGGGTTATCGGCCAGTTCGACGACGAATTCGCGTTTGCGAAAGCGGTCGGTTACCTGAGCCGTGTCAAAAGTTGCATGTAGTTTTCCGCGGATTTCGATTCCCATGGCCGGGAGCATAATCGCAACGCGAAAGGAAGCCCAGTGGGCCGCGCAAATTCGCTGGGGTTCGGCGTCTCAGCTGGGGAGGACGAAGCTGAACACCGAGCCGAGATGACAGGCACTGCCACCGAGCACGAAACCGTGCCAGATTGCGTGGTTGTAGGGCAGACGTTCCCAAATGTAGAAAACGACGCCGATCGCGTAGACAGCACCGCCGACCAAGAGCAGCGCGACGCCTCCGGGCTCCATGCTCTCCTGGAGCGGGCCCGCAGCCAATATGACGAGCCATCCCATGACGTTGTAGAGCACCAGGGACCCGTATCGTTTCTTGCTCTTTTGGACGAACTCAAAGGCGATCCCAAAGGCGGCCAGGCTCCAAACGACCAGCAGGAGCGCCGAACCTTCGGGCCACTGCATTTTTACCAGGGCGAAGGGGGTATAGGTGCCGGCGATCAGGAGGTAGATCGCAATGTGATCCAGTCGTTGGTAGAAGCGTTTTCGGTCGGGACAGCGAGCGCTGTGGTAGAGGGTTGAGGCGGCGTAGACGAGCACCATCGAGCCGCCGAAGACAGCGCATCCGATGACGTGCCAGACCGTGCCGCGGCTCCAGGCGGCTTCGATCAAGAAGGCGACTGCGACGACACTCGCGACGAGACCGAAGCCGTGGCTGAGCGCGTGGGCAAATTCTTCGTTTGCCGCGTGGCTATTCACAGTGCCGTCGATTACTTCGGAGTTTTTCAACCCACTGCCTCCCGGGCATGTGGATTTATCGGTAAAACCGACGGGGAACTGTGGGGACCGTAATTGCGTTCAGGTGACGCACCATTTTGCTAGCGATTTTGAGTCGTGAGAATCGCGTAAGGGGCGCGGCTTGGTTCTACCACGGAGTTGCCACCCCGTGATAGACTGCGCAGTGGAGGATCGAAATCATGGTCAAGTCAACGGGTTCCATGCCGGCGAAGAGCAGTCGTTGGGAAGACGTCCGCAGCGCTCTTGTCGACGCCGCGCGAGACGACGTCAATTGGCGCGATGCCCGCACGGCGGTTTATGTCTTTAATCCAGGCGAAGACGTGATGCAGGTTGCCAAGGACGCCTACGGACTTTATCAGTCGGAGAACGGGCTGGGGATGGCGGCGTTTCCTTCGATCAAGGAAATGGAAGAAGACGTTGTCAGCATGGGGCTTCGCTTGCTCAACGCTCCAGCTGAGGCCGCGGGGAATATGACCTCTGGCGGCACCGAGAGTATCTTTCTAGCCGTCAAGGCATGTCGCGACCAGGCCGCTGCTGCAGGGCGAAGTGTTGCCGGCGCCAAGATCATCTTGCCGCGTTCGGCTCATCCGGCATTCGACAAGGCGGCTCAGAATCTCGGTTTGGCGATCGTGCGCGTGCCCGTTGCCAAGGACTTTACCGCTGATGTCGATGCGATGGCCGACGCGGTAGACGCCAATACGTTGATGATCGTCGGCTCTGCGCCGTGCTTCCCGTACGGTGTGATGGACCCGATCGAGGCGCTGGGGCGCGTAGCCGAGGCGAACGATTTGTGGCTGCACGTCGATGCATGTGTCGGCGGCTACTTCGCACCGTTTGCTCGCATGAACGGCATCGATTTGCCGAAGTTCGACTTTGAAGTGCCCGCGGTTCGTTCGATGTCTGCAGATCTTCACAAGTATGGCTATGCGGCGAAGGGGGCCTCGACGGTCTTTCATCGCACCTCGGAGCAACGCGCCTTTCAAACGTTTACATTTGACGACTGGCCGGCCGGTGGCATGAGCACGCCCACGTTTGCCGGTACGCGACCGGGCGGTGCCTTTGCGAGTGCCTGGGCGGTGATGCACTACCTGGGCATCGAGGGGTACTGCGCAAAGGCCAAGCTTGTTACGGATACTCGGGCCAAGTTAATGGCGGCAATCGACGGCATTGACGGGTTGCACAACTACGGGGACCCGAAGCTTGGGTTGTTTGCCTACGGGGCCGAGAGGGCCAACATCTTCGCAATTTGGGGCGCACTAAAAGCCAAGGGTTGGTTCACGGGCGTTATTACCGAGCCCCAAGGAATTCAGCTGATGTTGTCACCCGCTCACGCCGCAGTGAGCGACGAATACATCAGCGATCTGAAAGAGGCGTTTGCAAGCGCTAGCGGTGGGGCAGGGGCGGACGCGAAGGCCGGGTCGTACAACTAGTCGTACAACGGGTCGCATCCGTCGCACAAGAAGTAGAAGAGCAACGCGACGAAGAGGGTGCCGCCGATCAAGAGGGGAGCTGGGTTGCTAAGAGGAAGGGCGTTCCACTGTTTGCTCGTGGCAGTCATCGCCTAAAGCCCAAGGCCAATCACCATCAAGCCGGAAACGGCCACCGCACCCCCCGCCATCGCATGGGCGTAGCGCTCGGCACTGCCGAATTGGATTTTGCGCGCACCCAAAAACCCAACCGTGGTAACGGCGAGCATGGTGGCAACCGTTACCACGCCAAAGACAGCAATGGTTGCGATTGCGATGTCCCAGCGTCCGCGGCTCGCCGGCAGCACGAACAGGGGGATGAGGGGCTCACAGGGACCTACGATAAAGAGAATCAACAGCGCCCAAAATGTACGAGGAGGTGCTTGGGGCTCTTGTCCATCGACGTGGGCGTGCTGATGGGCGTGTGTGTGAGCGCCCTGGCGATGAATGTGTACGTGATCGCCGTGTGCGTGGGGTGTCAATTCGGCCTTCGCGACCCAGGCCTGTCGAACGCCCCAAGCTCCGTAGCAGGCACCGAAGAGCACCATTGCCCAGGCGGCAAAGCTACCCCGGCCAGCGTCTACGCCTTCCATGCTTCCAATTGCGGCGCCCAGCGCGAGGCCTGCACCGCCAAGCACAGCCGAGCCGAGAACGTGGGCTGTGCCGCAAGCTGCAACGGTCGTTAGCGTTCGCCCGAGGCTCCAATGCTGTGCGCGGGCGAGAGTGACAAATGGGAGGTAGTGGTCCGGGCCCAGCAACGTGTGGACAAAACCGATGGTCGCCGCCGCGGCGAGCACACTGATTGAAAGACCGTCTGTGAGTTCAATCACGTTTCTCTTCTCATCCCCAATTTCCTCAAGTCAATCATCGCGGCTGCGCTGGTTTCGCTTCTCCGTACGTGAGACGGTAGCGCTACGCATGGCAGCGCTACGCAAAGTTCAATCCGCAATCCGAACACTCCAGGGCGTCTACGGCGATCGGAGTCTCGCAAGCCGGGCAGACTTCGTCCGAGCTTGCAGCCGGAGCCGCTTCGTCTTGACCATGAACGTGTGCAAATACAAGTGCGTCGATTTCTTTTGCGGTATCGAGGGTCGATGGAGTGACCCAGGTTCCAAAGACGTCCGCGCCATCAAATTGGCTTGTACTCAGTCCGCCTTCGGCCTCAGTGCGCGTGTCGGGTTCAACCCGATGAGCGATTCCCGATTCTTCGAGGGCGGCGGACAGGGCGCGGGTCCAGGGCAGGGGGCCTGTGCGGACGCAGGCAAGCTCCGCCGTTGGCGGGAAGCTCGCCGGTTGGGAAGCCGGTTCGATTTCGTCTTCGAAGACGAGGGGTACGCGACAGTCGGCGCATTCGGTGGCAGACAGTGTGTATTCGTCACCGCATTCGGGACAGATTCGAACGTCGTGGGACATCGGGACTCCATTGGAAGTTGGCGGCCAAAGCTTACGAGATTGCAGCGGGGCGTGCTGGGGCGAGTGGGAAATCAATCGCCGCAATAGTGAGTTGGGCAGGGGACTCTTGAGAGTCGCGACTTGAGACTCGCGCGGTGGCGGTGATCATCTGAGGCAGCGCTGCGGGAAGGCGATGAGTACGGCGCCGACTCGCTGGGGCGCGCTCGGCGGAAACGAAGGCGCTTAATGCAATCGCGTCGGCGGACCGATTCGAAGAGCATGCGCGCGATGGAGGCACCGCCATGCAGCGAAAAAAAACTTCGAGCATCGCCGCTGTGCTTCTGGCTTTTGCTCTTTTGCCTGCGCCCGCAGGGGCATGGGGCGCAGGGACGTATCTCGAATACGTTTGGGGCAGTCAAGAAATCGAGTTCGATCTTGTCGATGCATCCTTTACCAATCACCGTTTCGGTGCAGGGTTCGTGTTGGATACGAATGTTGCCCGCGACGAGTTGCTGGGACTACGTGTCGGGCTTGGATATTTGCGCACCGAGAACACGGTGGGCGATCAGGCGCACGGCGGCGCCTTTGATTTGGCAGTGAGCTTTGGTGTTTGGCGAACGCCCCGATTGCGAGTTTTCGTTGCGCCGGCCATTCGAGTTGGGGCGGACGTCTACGAAAGCAAGTTGGCCGACGTGTTCGATTTAAGTGTTGGGGGCGGCGCGATCGCGGGCCTCAATTGGCATCTCGCGGAAAGATTATCCCTGTCGCCGACGCTCGCTTATCAGTACATGTACGTCCGTGAGAGCATCGAGGATGACTTCGGCAAAGACCGATACACGGGGGGCGAGCATGTCTTTCGTGCGCGTGTGACGCTGCTGTTTCGAGACGCGGCGGACTTTTTTTAGCGTCCCGCTTAGCGGCATTCGCTCTGCCGGACTTCCCGTCAGTTTGGAGTGGACTGGCGCTGTGTGGCGAATTTCGGCTCAAGAAGTCAATTCTGCACCGCGGGCAGGGACATATTCGATTGGCTTCAATTCCTCGTGTGATTTAACATCCGCCGACCGCGCGCAACGATGCCGCGCGGATTGGAGGTGGGTCGTGATTCGCACGAAGGCAGTGCAGCTGTTGCAAGTTCTTTTGACACTCGCACTGCTGGGGTTCGCAGCGCCAGCGGCGCATGCCGGCGGCAAGGGGGTCTATCTCGAAGGCGAGTTCGCCTCGTCGAACCTCGATGACCACGGCATCAACCGCAGCTTCGATGCGAAAATGGGAGGCCTGGGCTTTCTATACGATGGCAATGTCGAAGCCGACAACGCGTTGAATTATCGGCTTCAATTTGGCTATCGCCTCGGCAAACGAGAGCTCGACAAGCATAGCGACCAAACAGTCAATGGTTTGACCTTGGACAACACGCTCGGCTACGGACTCCTGCGCAGTGAGTTGGTACGCGTGTGGGCAGGGCCCTCGCTTCGCCTGAATGTCGACTGGTACAGCAGTGTGGGTGACGTCGACATCGTCGATGTTGGGGTCGGAATCGGGCCCCGAATCGGCATGAACATGCACCTCACTGACACGTTGTCGCTCACGACTTCGGTCGCCTATCACTACATGTATTTATCCGAACTGCTCGAGAGCGAGGGCGTCAATCGCACGATCGACGGCCCGCAACACATCGTGGGTGTCAACATCGGCTTTCTCTGGCGCGGGGTCAACGACGTCTGGGAAGACTAGGAGCTTGCCCTAGGACTCTCGCGCAACGGCCTGTGCGTCGAAGTGCCTCGATGTGTATCGACGAAAGGGCCGCCCGGCTGAGTTCTGGCCTCGCTAGGGCGACTGAGGGCAACACAGCCGGCGGCGATGCAGTGGTGTTCCGACGCCGTGAGAGTCTAGAGACACGTTCCTAATCCCGCTTGGCCATGAAGATCCGGTGCACGCACTTGAACGTCATTGCACGGGATGTGAAGAACCGACGGGTGGCACCTGCGAGTCGATCTTCACGATCTTCGAGATCGGCGCGCGAGATGTTCGAGCCATCTCGAACCGTCGCATCGAATCGACGCGCCCTTAGGGCCGACGCTTTAGATCCCCACCCCCGACCATTCTGCTGGGGAGCCATGTATTTTCACTTGAGTGTCATTCGCCCTGGGCTAACACCTGCTCGCTGTGACGAATTTATGCGAAACTGCTGGCGCGCCCAACTTGGACAGGTCTTGGACATCGTCGATCGCGATTAAGGTCGGCAGTGCCGGTGACGGGTCCAATACGGCAGCCAACACGAAAATGTTTATTAGTAGAGCAAGAAGGAGAGTTTTATGTCGGATCGCGACCCTGAGGGCGCAAATCCTATTGAAACCCATTGGGACACCAAGAAGGCCAGTGGTAATGAGATGTGGGAGCAGAAGCGCCGACTCGCGGACGCCATGCGTCTTGTCATCGAAAGACTTGTCCCGAGCAACGCGCCCGCTGAAGAGTTGCGGCTGGCCGCCGAGGGGCTCGAGCGTTACGCCGAGGCGCTGAAAGCACACCCCCGGCTTGTCAAGGTAATGGGACACTCCGAGACGGCAAATGCCGGCAATGTGGGTGCCTTCTTCGACCAGAGTCCATTGATTGGCCTCGCCAATCCGCTGGCCCCGCCGATCACCATCGGCAAGTCCGGCCCGCGCAGTGCGGCGGCTTCCGTGACCTTTGGCTCGGCCTATGAGGGGCCGCCCGGTTCGGTTCACGGTGGCTTCGTTGCCGCGGCGTTTGATGAAGTCTTGGGCTTCGTTCAGTCGCTTTCGGGCAATCCCGGCATGACGGGTACGCTGACGATTCGCTATCGCAAGCCAACGCCACTGCATCAAGCTCTTCGCATCGATGCCGAGTGGGTGCGCAGCGAGGGGCGCAAGACGTTTTGCGAGGGCAGGATCATCGTCGACGGTGTGGTGACTGCCGAGGCCGAAGGCATCTTTGTCGCCGTGCCGAAGGAGCGCATGGAAGCCTTGATGGAGAAGCGTCAGGCCAGCGAAAAAGAGCGCTTGGGCTAGCGGCGAAGAGGAATCGGGAAAATGGCACACGACAGTGAAGCAGGCGTGAACCTCGACCGCGTGGAAGCCGAGTTGATGGCGTTGCAGGAGCGCATTTGTGAAGCGCTCGAAGCGCAGGACGGCTCCGCATCTTTTGTGCGCGATCAAATGCCGCGCCCAGGTGGCGGCATTTCACGCCCGTGGATTCTTTCCGACGGTCACGTGCTTGAGCGAGCCGCCGTCAACTTCACCCATACCACGGGTTCGCAGATGCCGGCCGCGGCCACCGAGCGCCGGCCCGAACTTGCGGGCCGCAGGTATCACGCCGTGTCGATTTCGTTGATCGTCCATCCCCGCAACCCGTATGCGCCGACAACCCACGCGAACTTTCGCTTCTTTCTCGCCGAGTCCCCCGAGGATGCGAGTGCAGGGAAGGGCGGTGAACCGATCTTCTGGTTTGGCGGAGGCTATGACCTCACGCCGTATTACGGATTTCAAAGCGACGCCGAACATTGGCATCGTTCGGCGCAAGAAGCTTGCGCGCGCCACGGTGCCGATATCTACGAGCAGATGAAGAAGACCTGTGACGAATACTTTTACCTGCCCCACCGAGATGAGCACCGTGGAATCGGAGGAGTCTTCTTCGACGATTTGAACGATGGCGGCTTCGAAAAGTCTCATGCTCTTTGGCTCGACGTGGCGACATCATTTGTCGATGCCTACATCCCGATTCTAGAAGAGCGCAAAGACACCCCCTACGGTGACCACGAGCGCGACTTTCAATTGATGCGGCGCGGACGCTACGTCGAATTCAACCTGCTGTACGATCGAGGCACTCGCTTCGGATTGCAGGCCGGGGCACGCACCGAGAGTGTGCTCGCCTCACTCCCTCCGGTCGTCAATTGGAAATACGACTTTAAACCAAACCCCGGCAGCGAAGAAGCTCGCCTAACTGAATATTTTTTGCAGCCGAGAGACTGGCTGGCCGACGCGGCGGGAAGGGCGAACGATCATGGCTGATGCGGCAAACGAACAAGGCGCGGGTGCGCAGGATCGCGGCGTAGTGCGAACAGCGGGCACGGTGCTGTGTACGATCGGGCTTGTGAGTGTGCTGATTATCTTTGTCTGGAACGGGCGCGGCACCTATCCGGCTTTTGACACGCTTGAGCCGGTTGCTGCAACGGTTGTTGTCGGAGACGCGATGATCATCCCCACGCGCACAGCGATTGAAAGGTGGGATGTCGTTGATGTCACCTACCCCGATCGCGATGACGAAAAAGACCGCTGGGTCTTTCCTGGCCACGGGGTGAAGCTCGACGCCGCAGTGCTCGCGGTGAAGCCGGGGGATCGAATCGACGCGGTTGCCTCGCCCAAACCCGAGCAGTTGCGTTGGAGCGATGTGCCTGTGCGGGTAATCTGGTCTCTGCGAGTCGGGGGGCGTGAACTCGTCACGTACGATGACGTTGTCGCGAATCTCGAAGCAGCTCGTTACCAGTCGCCGCTCATTTCGCTTTCAATGATGGGCATTGGCGCGTTGTTGGTGTTGGGTTCGCGGATCAAGGTGAGCACTCCGCCCGAGCCGATCAAAGAACACTAGCCCCGGCAAGCATTCCCAGCGAAGGGTGGAGCGAAGAGGCGTGCGTCCGGCGACGGGAGGTGTTCCTTCGCAGCCCGCTAGGCCGGCGAGCCAGCGGGCCGCGGCAAGGCCGAGTCTACGAAGCGTTGCACGTCGCGTCGTATTGCAGCCAGGCGTCGCGCATCCAGTCGAGCATGGCCTCGCGGTTGCCCTGCATCTCGGCGAAGGGCATGTGCCCGGTGATCAAAATCATCGTTAGGGGCTGCAATCCATTGCGCAGTTGATCGAAGCTCTGCGCGAGGCTTCCAAGGAACGGACTGCGTACGGGCTTGCCTCCAATGAAGTACATGTAGGCGGTCACGATTGATTCGCGTTCCGATTCATCGAGGCGCAAGTGAATGGGTAGCGACGTGCCGTCGACGTCCAGGGTGCGAACCTCGAGTTCGTCTTCGGGCATCATGTTCGTAAAGTTGTCGATCGGAACGAAGTAGTAGGCATTGAGATTATAGGTGCGCGAAATCCGGTAGGAGAGCTTGCGGCTCCACTTGCCAGGGAGTTCGAATTGCCCGACCGCACCATCGATCAGGTGGTGCCTTACCCAGGGAAGCGTCTTCACGTTCAGTGCCGACGGCAGGAAGTTCTCTCCCACGAGTTTCTCGGGGGTCCGGCACGAGGTCGCGTGCGAATCGAGGGCGAAGTGGTAGAGGCCCGGGGCTGCCATGACGAGCAGCAAGAAGGTTAAGACAAAAGTCTGGCGTGTACCGAGGCGTATCATGCCGGCTCCTTCGTGAACCAGGCTTTCCAATCACCAAAGCAAAGCAACGCGAGCGTGATCAACCACATCGTGGCAATGCCCGTCAGTCCGTGTACGAAGGTTTCGCCGATCTCCATGCCGTAGCGGTTGCACAAAGCAACGAGAACCATTCCGCGTACGCCGTTGATCACCACGGTTAGGGGCCACGGTGCAAGCAAAATCACGAAGCGACGTAATGGCGATGTAGTGGTTCGAGTGAGTACGACTGCGAGTGCGTAGGCTGCGTAAAAGAATGCCAGCCCGCCGCAATTGGTCGAGACGTTGAACATGCCCACCGGCAAAACGAAAAACGATTGATGGCGCATCGCGGGGATGCTGAGTGCATGCAGGTACTGCTCCATCATGACCGAGGTGCCCGTCGTCAACCACAGTGGGTCGGGGACTCGATCGGGCATTGGGAGAAGAAACACTCCCAACGCGAGAGGGAAGGCAATGGCTCGGGTTCGCTCTGCGCCGAGCAAGAGCAGCGATAGGGCGGGTAGCGCGAGGATCACGCCGACTGTGCCGACGTATCCCGTACGGGGACCCACGTCGAGCAGGGCGAGTAGTGCGCCGACAAGTAGCAGTGGTACACCGAGCAGTGAGGATGACGGCTCATGGCTCGGCATCGCGCGAAGCCGACTGCGGATCATTACGGTCATCACAATCGGGATGAACAGGGCGTGGCAGTTGCGCCAAATGCTGAGGACGTACTCGTCCCAAAGCCACGAGAGCGTCGGAATGAAAACCAAGGTCGTGGCAGCGAGGAGCGCCCATACACCTGCGCTCGGTATTGCGAACGTTGAACGACCTTGCTCAATCTCGAACCGCGCGGGGTAACGGCTGCGCAGAAGTCGTCGCGCAAAGAAAGAGACGGCGCCAAAGCCACCGCCAAGAACGAGCGAAACCAACGGTCGGGCGGAACCGGTGAGCGGGCTGGCCGCGAAAACGGCAGCCATCAGGACCGCCCAGGCGAAGTCGCGCTTGGTGTGTTCATTCATGTCGCATCGCCGTGGTGCGGGTCATTTAAAGCATTCACTTGACGCCTTCACTTGACGCCTTCACTGGAAGCCTTCACTTGAAGCCTTCCTTTGAAGCATAGGGACCGTATCATCGGATCCCTTCGCGTATTGGTCAAGCGGTCGTCGCATGCCGGGGATTCACGAGTGCGCAGCCGTCATGCGTCTCGCGAGAAGACCGCAAGAGTTTCGACGTGCTCGCTGTGCCGTGCCAAAGCGTACGTCGAGATCTCGCGCAGACGCAAGCCGGGTGCAGCTTCGAGGGCCGCGCAATCGCGAACGAAGGAGTCGAGACCGCAGCTCAGGTAAATCAAGCGTGTGGGCGGTGTTGCGACGAGGGCCGTCAGCAGTTCTTTGTCGAGGCCTTTGCGCGGCGGATCGACAATCACAGTGTCCGCATGCTCCAAGAGTTCGACTGCCTCATTTGCGGTCCCGGGCAGGACGCGTGTGCGGCGTCGAATGTCGACCGGGAGCTGTTCGATCCCCATTGCGAGACCCCGAAGTGAGTCGCCACCAATTTCGTTGAAGGCGATCTCGCTCACACGAGACGCGATATTCAAGCCAATGGCGCCGCATCCCGCGTAAAACTCGGCGACCCGCGCGCCTTCGGGAATGGACTTCGCGATGTCATCGACAATTCGATCGGCAATCTCGAGGTTGCTTTGGCCGAAGGCGCCTGGCGGATAGAAGACCTGAGCCTCACGTCCTTGTTCACATACCGCTGCTGGGCCCGAGAGGGTTTGCCAGTGGGGGCCGAGGATCGTATTCGTTCGCTCGGGGTTGCCGTTCCAAAAGAGGCTGTGGATGTCGTCGCCGAGTTCTGCGGTGATTGCTGCGAGCAATGGCTGCAACGGGTCGGAAGTCTCGCTGTTGCCCACCAGGGTGATTTGCGCGCGTTGGCTCTTGCGCTCGATGACGACCTGGATGCTTCGCAGGTCGCCAATGTGCGGCTTGTCGACATAGGGCCGAGTACCGGTCGCTTTGATGCCGCGTTTGGTCGCCGCCACTACGCGATTGATGAGAGGGTGATGCACAAGGCAATTCGGGATGTCGACGATCTTGTGGCTGCCTTCTTGAAAAATACCAATCTTGGGTGATTGGCTGCGTCCTCTCACCGAAAGCCGAGCTCGGTGTCGAAATGCTGTGGCACTGCCGAGAAAAAGCTCGGGGATCTGCAAATCGGCGCCCGCACACAGTGGGGTGATCAATTGTAGAGCCGTCTGCGGCAGGCCAGGCTCAAACAATCGAGGGCAACCGGGGCAGGGGGGGCGGTGAGTGCAGGCGGAAGGGTCGATGGACATCTATCCTTTCTCGCGTCGTGAGTGGCACCGAATTTGTGGGTGGAACTGAGGCTTTCTCGATCGCCGAGGCTTTCTTGAAAATACGGTAGTCGCACTCGCAATTGTAGGCGCAGTCGGGCATCGACGATGTCCCACCACCGCCCGTTGAGTATCCGAAGTCGGCGCACGGCGCCAACCCTTTAAAGCACTGAGAGTAAAGTTGAGCGCAACCCCACTGCACAGCGACGCGCAAGAATTTTTGCCGACGACTCGCGCTGAAATGGACATCTTGGGTTGGCAGCAACCCGACATCGTTTTCGTAACGGGTGACGCCTATGTCGACCACCCATCGTTTGCCGCGTCGATCCTGGGACGCTGGTTGCAGCACCACGGTTTCAAGGTCGCGATCCTCGCGCAACCTGATTGGAAGAGCGTCGAGCCTTGGCGAGAGCTCGGAGCGCCGAGTTTGTTCTACGCGGTTAGTGCCGGCGCAATGGACTCGATGATCAACCACTACACCGCCAACCGAAAGCGCCGCAACGCCGACGCCTATTCGCCGGGCGGAGAGATTGAGCGCCGCCCCGATCGCGCCAACGCTGTATACGCCCAACGCTGTCGCGAAGCGTTTAAGGGGGTGCCGGTCGTCGCGGGCGGTGTCGAGGCGTCGCTGCGGCGGGTGAGCCACTACGACTATTGGTCGGACAAAGTCTTGCCGAGTAGTCTCGTTACATCCAAGGCTGACCTGGTTGCGTACGGCAACGGCGAGGCTTCGATTCTCGAGATCGCAACGCGCCTGCGCGACGGCGAAACCATTCGCGACTTGCGCGACATGCGCGGCGTCGCCTACCTGCTGGGCAAGAAGGAAACCCTCGAAGAGCACGGGTGGCACGACCCGGCGAGCGGGAAGTGGATCGCGAAAGAGACGCTCACCTTGCCGAGCCATGAAGACGTCGAGCGCGATGACGAACTCTTTGCGCGTGCAACGCGGATGTATCATCGCGAAACCAACCCGCTCAACGCGCGCCGTTTGGTGCAGGGCTACGGCGATCGCACCGTGGTGATCAATCCACCGTCCTATGTCCTCGAAGAACAGACGATGGACACCCTCTACGGTTTGCCATACAAGCGCAAGGCGCATCCGCTCTACGACAGCGAGGGGCCGATCCCTGCGTGGGAGACAATCGCCGACTCGGTGCAGATTATGCGCGGGTGCTTCGGCGGCTGCACGTTCTGTTCGATCACCTTGCACCAGGGGCGAACGATCCAAAGTCGCAGTAAAGAGTCCATCGTGAAAGAGGTCGAAGCCTTGGCGGCGAGCCCCGACTTCAAGGGGCATGTGAGCGACCTCGGCGGGCCCACGGCCAACATGTATCGCATGCGCTGTACGAAGCCCGAAGTTGAGGCGAGTTGTCGGCGTTTGTCCTGCGTCAGCCCGAAAGTCTGCAAGCTCTTGGGCACAGACCACGCTCCGCTGGTCGACCTGATGAAGAGTACGCGCAATATCAAGGGCGTGA
>JBLHOB010000018.1:0-14283 GCA_047619425.1 Myxococcota bacterium | reverse complement strand
CCGTCCGCTTCAATGTCTGACGGGGGCGTTCTGTTTTTCGCAAGGGTGCGGAGATGCCCGTGCCGTTAGCCCTGGGGCTTCAGATATTGAAGGCATCCATGCTTTTCAAGCAGCGGGTCGGCTTCGGATCGCGCCTGGCTTGAAAGCGCGCCATAACTCTTTCGAAGTTGGGCGAGGCAGCGTGCTTGATACTTGAACGGCGCTGCTTCGTACGACAACCCGTGGGCTTCGATTGAGACTGTTGCGTCGCCATTTTCGAGCGCGGCTGCGTTGGCGACGAGGAAGGGCAGGTAGGCCTCTCCGGTCAGCGCAAGCAAAGGCTCGATTGCAGCGGCAAGCGGTTTACCCTCGGCTCGCCACTCGCCATCGTGCCCGGAGAGATCGTGCATGTGGTGAGTCCAGCGCATGGCGTAGGGTGCGCGCTGTTGGCAAACGTCGATTGCAGCGAGGTCGAGAGTAAACTGAGAAATCTGTCCAAAAATTGCGAAGTCCGCGTTGCTGGGGCGCGTGCCGAAGAGAAAGAGTTGATCCGGGACACTCGATTCGAGCGCGTCGAGGATCGCTTCTGCAATATGGATGAGCATTGGCATATTGGCCTCGGTGCAACCTACCAGCGCGTTGCGTCCGACTTGTCGCGTTTCGAAGGCGTGTCCCGCCTTCTCAATTTTTTCGACGCCGGCACCTTGGCCGAAGTGCTGATCAAAAGCGATCAAGCGACCAGTCCAATTCGTGTGCTCGGGAAACGCCCAGCGATAGGCGTACATCGCTTTCGAACCCCACTCGTCCGCCATGTCTTCGATCAATGCCGCGAGAAACGCATCGGACTCACGCACGGGCACAACCGATCGCTCTGCGTGCTTCTCTTCAAGGTCCAGGATCAGCGGAGTCGAGTCGTTCTTGAAGCTTCCATCTGGGTATTCAAGAACGGGCATCACGGGGACTCGCACTTTGCCAAACGCCTTGCTCCAGTCTTTGGCGCTTGAAACCGTGACGTGCGGAATGCGCCGGTAGCGCAGCACGCCGCGCATCTTCATGGAGTAGGGCGAGCCGATGTGGGCGTAGAGGCGGTAGGGGTTGCTCATGGATTGTGCCTTTTAATTTTGGCAAGGCGGCGCCTCGCATTGCTGGTTCGTTGGGGCCCTGTATCAGCCAGGCGATGCGGCCGCGGGGTGGGGATCCCAAGTCAATCTCTGATCGCGGGCTAGAGCGTGTCGATCCCGATCCATTGTCCCACTGCACCAGCGGTCTCGAGATTTAACTGCCCCTCGAGACCGGCTTGGCGATGCACTCCAATTTCCGCCATGGCCGGAAGCATCATCATCTTCATCATTGAAGCCCGAGAGGGGTACATGGCAATTGCAACCTTGTCCCAGAGCCCTTCGACGGTGCCGAGCATCAATCTTTCTACGTTGGCGTTGAACATTGCGCCACCGCCAACCTCGGTGAGCAACTTGGTGACAGCTTCACCGTAGATCGCGTAGGCCTGTTCGCCGGTGAGGTCAGTCTCGCGACCATCGTCGTACTCGGCTTTTTCTTTGAACTTAAGAAGGTTGACCATGTAGATGGGGCCCTCCGGGCCCGGCGCTGCAAAGCCTTCAATCTGTTCTTTGTTCGGGGCGACTGCGTTTTCGTAATTCATTGAGACTTTCTCCGTTGGTCGATTGAGAGATGGGACATCAAGTCGATGGTCGTGTGACTGCTTGGGATCTTGCGAAGAGCCTAATTCGGCCAGTAGAGATACTCGTCACCTTCGACGTAGGGCTGGCCCTCGTGCTTGTCGATGAGGATCGGAATCTGCGCAACGCTTGGCCATAGGGACTCAGCCTGATCTTGGTTATGCCCGTCGAGTAGCGCTTCGAGCGTCGCGACTTTTTGGCTGCGGCTTGCGGCCAGATTGTTTTGCTCGGTCGGGTCGACGGCTAGATGAAACAGCCAGCGCTTGTTGTCGGGCAAGTCCGTACGGATCAACTTCCAGCCCTGGTGCAGGACCGTCTGTTGATAGCCTTGGCGCCAGAATAGAGTCTCGTGAGGAGCTTCCGCGATCTCGCCGCTGATGTAGGGAAGCAAGTCGACCCCGTCGAGTTTGCGATCCTGTGGCACCGCGGTGCCCGCCGCCCCGGCAATGGTGTGGAACAAGTCGATGTGGTGGATGGGATCGTCGAAGACGCTGCCCGGCGCGATCTTCGCCGGCCACTTCGCCATGAAGGGTACGTGGGTGCCTCCTTCAAAGTGAGAGAGCTTCCAGCCTCGATAGGGTTGGTTGATATCGGGAAGCCCGATGTAGTTTGCGCCCCCGTTGTCGCTGGTGAAGATGACAAGGGTGTTGTCGGACAAGCCGTGTTCTTCAAGCGCATCGTTGATGCGAGCGACGCTGCGATCCAGCGCGCGAATCATGGCCGCATAGACGCGAAGGTGATGATCTTCGATGTGTGAGAGTGCTTCGTAGTCTTCCTTGGTTGCCTGCAGTGGGTTGTGGATTCCCCAGTGGGCGAGATAGAGAAAAAAGGGCTGGTTGCGATTGTTCTCGATGACCTTGATCGCTTCGTTGGTGTAGTAGTCGGTTAGATAGCCATCGGGCTCAAACGGCTCGCTGCCGTTGAACGTGGCCATGTAGCGCGACATCGCCCACACCATGCGTTCGATGCCGCTCTGCTCGCGCTTTGCGTTTACAACGCCCGGGTCGTCTTCGGGTAGGTAGAGAGTGCCCTTCATATACAAAGAGTCGTCAAAGCCCTGGTCTTCGGGGCGCATCCCGCCGCTGGAGCCGAGGTGCCACTTGCCGATGTGCGCTGTGTAGTAGCCCGCGTCTTTGAGGGTTTCGGCGATGGTCTCCTCGCTCGGTGGCATGCCGAGGTCCTGCATGTCGGGCAAGGTGGCGAGGTTTTCTTCATTGATCATGCTCGGGAGCAACGAGGGTTCAAGTTCTTCCATCCAGCGAAAGATCGTGGCTCCAGCTTTCGGAAACGGCGTGAACTCGAACCCGAAGCGCGTCGAGTAGCGTCCGGTCAAGATCGTTGCGCGCGATGGTGCACAAACGGCATTGGCCGCATAGCCGTTGTTGAACACGACACCTTCGTGGGCGAGGGCATCGATGTTCGGTGTTTGCAGCGTGCCGTCAGCTGCGCCGCCGTTGTACAGGGAGATGTCGTTGAAGCCCATGTCGTCGGCGAGGATCAAGATGATGTTGGGCGGACGCTCGGCGGGCGAGGTGGTCGCGGTCTCTGGGCCCTGGGTCCATTCGGTAGGAACGTTCGGGGGGATCGGGTTTACGATCGCTTGAATGCGCGGAGCCCCCCAAACCAAAAGATTGATGCGATTCTGCCAGCCCACGTAGGCGGCGATCAAGAGGAGCAGGAGGCCGATGCCAAGACGCTTCATGAAAACCCTTTCTGCAATCGTCGCGTCGGCCACTCGGAATGTCGTGGCCGCCGCCTGGGAATAATCAATTGGCATACATAGTGTCGCAAAAATGGAAAATGAACAATTGAACTTCGACGAACGAGATGGTTTTCGCTGCGGGATGACTCGCTGCGGACTGGGGCGGCGCACAGGGCCAACCGCCCGGCTCGTCCCACGCCAAGGCGCGCGACGAGCCAGTTGAACTGGCCACAAGCATTCGCGACTCGCTTGCCGTCTACTGCGGGCGCATATCCTTGGCGTCGACGCCGGCCACAACCGTGGGCTTCTTCATGGCGTCACGGCGGAAGGGCTCGCCGAGTTCTTGGTTGAGTAGAACCTCGATGAAGGTCGTCACGCCATTTGACTGGTCTTTGCAAGCGACTTTGAGGGCTTCGGTCATCTCGGCCGGGGTCTGCACGGTGACGCCCTTGAGCCCGCACGCCTCTGCAACGCGGGCGTAGCTCACCTGAGGATCGAGCTCAGTGCCGACGAAGTTGTCGTCGTACCAAAGTGTCGTGTTGCGCTTCTCAGCACCCCATTGGTAATTGCGGAAGATGATCATCGTAATCGCCGGCCACTCTTTGCGGCCGATCGAGCTCATCTCGCTCATCGAAATACCAAACGCACCGTCACCCGCAAAGCCAACAACCGGGGTGTCGGGGCAGCCAATCTTCGCGCCGATGATCGACGGGAAGCCGTAGCCGCAGGGGCCGAATAGGCCGGGTGCGAGGTACTTACGGCCTTGCTCAAAGCTCGGGTAAGCGTTGCCAATGGCGCAGTTGTTGCCGATGTCGCTTGAGATGATGGCGTCCTCGGGCAGCGCTTGCTTGATCGCGCGCCAAGCATGCCGTGGCGACATGCGATCGGCGTCGCGCACCCGGGCGCGCTCGTTCCAGGTCGTGCCCGGATCGTCGTCTTCGTGATCCATCTCGGACAGTGTTGCTCGCCACGCGTTCTTGGTGTTGCCGATCAGCACTTCGCGCTCGCTGCGTCCTGCGTCGCCCGCGGTTGCGGACAGCTGGCCGAGAATACCTTCGGCCACCAGCTTGGCGTCGCCTTCAATGCCGACGGTCACTTTCTTGGTCAAGCCGATGCGGTCGGCGTTGATGTCGACCTGAATGATCTTCGCTTCGCCAGGCCAGTAGTCGATGCCGTAGCCGGGCAGAGTGGAAAAGGGATTGAGGCGAGTACCCAATGCAAGGACGACATCTGCTTTTGCGATCAACTCCATCGCGGCCTTCGATCCGTTGTAGCCCAGCGGGCCACACGCCAATGGGTGGCTGCCTGGGAATGCATCGTTGTGTTGGTAGTTGCAGCACACTGCTGCGCTCAACTTTTCTGCGAGGGCCTGAGATGCAGGGATGCCGTCGCTAAGGATGACGCCCGCGCCGTTGAGAATGACGGGGAACTTCGCGTCCGAGAGCAGGGCGGCTGCTTCCGTGATGGCGTTGCGCCCGCCGGCGGGTCGCTCAAAGCGAACCATCTGGGGTAGCTCGATGTCGATCACCTGGGTCCAGAAGTCGCGGGGCACGTTGATCTGGGCCGGGGCCGAGCCGCGCCATGCTTTGAGGATGACTCGATTCAGGACTTCGGCGATGCGCGAGGGATCGCGCACTTCTTCCTGATAGCAAACGATGTCGTGAAACATTGCCATCTGTTCAACTTCCTGGAAGCCACCTTGGCCGATGGTTTTGTTGGCCGCCTGAGGCGTGACCAGGAGCATCGGAGTGTGGTTCCAGTAGGCGGTCTTCATTGCGGTCACGAAGCCGGTAACGCCCGGCCCGTTTTGTGCGATCGCCATGCCCATTTTGCCACTGGCACGCGTGAAACCGTCGCAGATCAAGCCGCCGTTGGTCTCGTGTGCCACGTCCCAAAAGGTAATGCCGGCCTTCGGGAAGAGGTCGGAGATCGGCATGAAGGCCGACCCGATGATGCCGAACGAGTGCTCGATGCCGTGCATCTGCAAAACCTTCACAAAGGCTTCTTCGGTGGTCATCTTCATGGTTGTGCTCTCCTCGGAGACCGACGGCGCGGTGTTGAAATCGCATACGGTCGGGATGGGTGTGGGGCGGATGTACGCCCTTGCCTGAAAAAGGCAGGGCTCGCCGTCGCGAAAACGGGCGCCGCATAATAGCTGCTTTCCAGCTTCGGTTCGATTGAGTTGGGGCGCGAAAACTCGATTTGAAGAACTTGATCGGGTCACCCTCGCGCGGACGTACCAAACAGTCTCGAAAGCTTGCTTCACGGGCATGTGAAGGCAATGAGAGCGCAGGTGCGGTTTCGCGCGACGGTGAGACGTAGCATGATGCGGCTCGCGGAGAAGTCGTCTCAGCGCGCCCAATCGCCGAGCGACGATGAACTCCTGCCGAAATACACCAAAAGGAACTCTGTCCAACCATGTCCACGTCTACGCTGTTTAGTCCCCTTGCATTTCTGCGCGGTCCGACAATGCGCAATCGCTTCATGCTGGCACCGCTGACCAACTTGCAGAGCCACCCCGACGGCGTGCTCTCCGATGACGAGTTTAAGTGGCTCACCATGCGCGCTCGCGGTGGCTTTGGTTCGACGATGACTTGCGCGGCGCACATCCAGGCCAAAGGGCAGGGCTTTCCGGGGCAACTCGGAGTCTTCGCAGACAAACATCTCGAAGGCCTGACCCGGCTGGCGAAAGAAATTCGCGGCCACGAAAGCGTTGCCCTGCTGCAGCTTCATCACGCTGGCATGCGTTCGCCCAAGGACCTGATCGGCGAGACGCCTGTATGCCCCTCCGCGAATGACGAAACTGGCGCGCGCGAGCTTTCCCTCGCCGAGGTAGAAGCACTAATCGAAGACTTTGTCGCCGCCGCAGTACGCGCCGAGAAGGCTGGCTTCGATGGCGTCGAAATTCACGGTGCTCACGGCTACATCGTTTGTCAGTTCTTGAGTGCGGAGATCAATCATCGCGAAGATCAGTACGGTGGCTCGCTTGAGAATCGGTCACGGCTGTTGTTTGAGATCATCGACGGCGTGCGAGCGCGGTGCCGCCCCGATTTCAGCGTCGGTGTTCGGTTGTCCGCCGAGCGCTTCGGCATCGAACTCGACGAAGCGTTGCAAGTCGCTCAGCGACTGATGGACGAAGCCAAGATCGACTTCCTCGACATGTCGATGTGGGATGTGTTCAAGCAACCGGCCGAAGAGAAGCATCAGGGCAAATCGTTGCTTGAACATTTCACTGCACTCAAGCGCGGCGATGTGCGTTTGGGCGTTGCAGGCAAGGTCTATGGGGCGAAGGAAGCGCGGGCATGCATGGAGGCTGGTGTCGACTTTGTACTCGCGGGCCGCGCCGCGATTTTACACCACGACCTTCCCGAACGGATCCGAGCGAACGCGGACTTTGAAGTCATCCAAATTCCTGTAACCCCCGAGTACTTGCGCGCCGAGGGGTTGGGAGACGCCTTCGTCGAGTACATGGGGACGTGGAAGGGCTTTGTCGAGCCGGCCCAGGTTGCGTCAAGCTGATACCGACCGCGACGGCATGAGGGCTCATCAAACGCGAGCCCGGCCGGACGACCATATAGAAGAGGATCCGTTACGTTCCGGTCGGTTTTTCGCCCCATCCATTCGCCCCATCAATAGGATCGGATCTCTCTTGGCCACTCAGTCTCCTGCAAAACACGCAGACCTCCGCATTGCCGTCATCGGCGCCGGCCCCGGCGGCTTGGCTCTCGGCCGAGAGCTGCTCGAAAACGGGTTCACGAACATCACGCTTTACGAAGCGACGGACGCAGTCGGCGGTACGTGGCACATCCACACCTACCCCGGACTCGCGTGCGATGTATGGGCGCACGCATACACATTCTCGGCGCGTCCCAATCCGGATTGGACCGCAAGCTTTGTCGAACAACCCGAGATCGAGGCGTACTTGCAACAGTGCGCGAAAGAGTTTGGGCTCGAGCCGCACATCCGTCTCAACGCGCGCATTGCAAAAATGGAATACCAAGACGACGCGACTTGGACCCTCGCAACCGAAGCCGGCGATGTATTTGAAGCAGACGTCATCATCAATGCAATGGGCAATCAGCACACGCCTCTTTATCCCGACGTTCCGGGAATGGACACTTTTGCTGGCCCAAGCTTTCACGGAACACGTTGGGACCACGACGTCGACTTAGCCGGCAAGAAGGTTGTCATCGTAGGCTCAGCAGCCAGTGCCGTGCAGATTGTTCCCGAAGTCGCAAAGCAAGCAGGGCACCTCACGGTGATGCAACGCAGCCCCAATTGGATCATGCCGAGAGGGCGTAAACCCTACTCCGAAAGCCAGCGCGCATGGTTTCGCCGCATCCCTCTATTGGTGCGTCTAACCCAAAGCTTTCAGCGTTTCTTGATGGGCTTCGTGCATCAGGCAGCAACCCTCGGACACAAGCGGCAAAGCGATTTTGAGAAGATCGGGCGCAAGGCGATCGACGACGCCATCACAGACCCCGAGTTGCGCGCCGCGTTGACACCAGACAGTCGCTTTGGCTGCAAGCGCGGCTTGGTTTCCGATGACTTCTACCCCGCGCTCGCGAAAGAGCACGTGGAGCTGGTCGCAGAAGGGCTCGCGAGTGTCGGGCCCAAGGGTGTGACGACGGCAAGTGGACGCGAGATCGACGCCGACGTTGTCATCTATTGTACGGGCTACCGCATTCTCGACTACGACCGCATCGAAGTCATTGGCAAGGACGGACAGAGTCTCGCCGGCGTCATGGAAAAAGCGACCGAGGCCTTTAAGGGCATCGCTACGCCGGGCTTCCCGAACTACTTCTTCGCGGTGGGGCCAAACGGGCTGGTGCTGAACGTGCCGTACTTCATCACGGTCGAGAAAAATGCAGAAAGCATTGTGAAGCGATTGTGCGAGAAGCAGGCGGCGGGAGCGCGTTCGGTCGAAGTGAAATCCGAAGCCAACCGAGAGTACAACGACTGGATGCGCGAAGAATTTCCGAAGTACGCCTGGGGCAATGAGTCCTGCAACAGCTACTACCGCACCGCGGACGGCAGCGTACCATTTCTATTTCCCGGCAACTTCAAGACCTACGCGAAGATGCACGACGAGAGCGGCTTGCACGACTACGACTGCACTTGAGCGCGGCGGTGCTGGATCGCTGGGTATTTGTGAGTGGAGCGGCGGCGACTGAGCCGTGCGGTTCTATTCGCCGGACGTAACGACCAACTCTGCAAAGGCCTCAAGGCGATCGAGTCCGTCGGCACCCGCAAAGAATAAGGCGGGAACCATCGCCCGCTTGACGCCCAATTTCGCAAGGCGCTCAACGCCTGCGACCGGGTCGGCCATTTGCGCTCCGAAGATCACGCTGATTTCGATCTCGCTCGGGTCGCGCTCAAAGCGTGTCGCGGCTTCGCCCAGGTCTTTGATCAATCGCGCGAGTTCCGCCTCGTCGCTCGATCCGGGGAAGTAACCATCGGCGATTCTTGCGGCCCGGCGAACGGCCGCCGGGGTGTCACCGCCGACGAGAATTGGGATCGAGCCGCGCACCGGGCGCGGGCTGCAGGTAGAGGGTGCAAAGTCGACAAATTCGCCGTGGTACTCCGCTTCCGGGCCTGCCCAGAGCGCGCGCATTGCAGCGACATACTCGTCGGTTCGCGCGCCCCGACGCTCCCACGGCACACCCAGCGCGTTGAATTCTTCTTTCATCCAACCCACGCCAATTCCGAGTTCAACCCGGCCGGCAGAGAGGTGGTCCAGGGTTGCGAGTTCTTTGGCGAGCACCAGCGGGTTGCGTTGTGGGACGATCAAGATGCATGTGCCGAGTCGCAACGTTGGAGCGGAGGCCGCGACATAGGCTAGCCAGATCAAAGGGTCGGGGATCTGCGTCTCGGGCTCGCCGGGCATGCGACCATCCGCCGAGTACGGGTAGGCCGAGTCGATCGAGGCAGGGCGAATGACGTGCTCGCCTCCCCATACGGATTCAAAGCCAAGGGCTTCGGCGCGGCGGCACAGTTCGAGAGAGGTGTCCGGTTCGGTGGCGAGACTGCTTGCGAATGCGAGGCCAAATTTCATCGCGATAGCTTCGTTGGGAATCGAGGTGGTGGCAAGGTCTCGAGTTTGATGCCTGCTTGGGCCGAGTTGAGAATCTGCATCAGTCGCTACACTCGCAATCGCTACGATCGTGGGCGCGAAGCGCAGAGAAAAGAGCAGGGCGTTCTCGATGCGACTACAAGCAATGTAATGGCCTGGCACGGTGAGGCGGGGGCGAGTCCATGAGCACCACGGGTCAACAAACGCCGGCAGCGGCGACCGCGTCACTATCGCCGCTGGATGGGTTGATGGTGGGAGCGAGTGTGCTCGCCGTCGCGTTTGTAGGCTGGGTGTTGCTGCCGCGTGGCATCAACATGTCCGACGAGGGCTACTTGCTGCAGCAGTGCGTCGACATGCTGGCTGGCAAAGTACTCTATCGCGACATCGAGTCGTTCATTGCCCCAGGCATTTGGTTTCTCATTACGGGCCTGTTCAGCATTGTCGAGCCGTCCGTGCTCGCCTCGCGCAGCGTGGCGGCGGTTTCATTTTTCGCGATTCCGGTTCTGGTCTTTCAAATTGTTCGTACGCGATGCGGTGTGCGCTTCGCGGCCGGCGCTGCCGGGTGCTACGCGATTCTGGGCGTATGGGCGTTCCCCCATTGGACGTGGGCGTGGTACTCGCCCTATGCGATTTTGCTGGCGCTATTGGCGATGCATTCGGTGCTTGCCTGGGGCGAGCGCGGCAATGCGACACTGCTTATTCGAGCGGGTGTCTACGTTGGGCTCGTAGCGACCTTCAAGCAGAACTATGGGTTCTTGGCCCTGGTGGGTTGCTTGGTTGGCGTCGTCGGGGTGAGCATCGACGCGTTTCGTCGCAGCGAAGAATCACTCGCGGCTTCGTCTGCCCGCGCCGAGTTCGTACGCAATGTCGTGCGGATGGGAGCCGGGGTCCTGTTGGGGATCACACCGCTGATCCTGTTCCTCGGGTACTACGGCGTGCTCTTTGGGATTCAGGATCGATTCGTCGTCTACCCACTGGAGTTTCGAACCGAAGCCTATATCCCGTTTCTCAATTTTGAAGCCCTATTCAATCAAAGCGTCTTTATCGATCGAGTGACCTCGACAAACTACATCGCCGAGCTGGCCCTCAAGTCACCAGCGAATTTGCCCCTATCACCCGGCATTGGGGTGGTTCGTTTCCTCCATGCGTTGCTCTACTGGTTGCCGCCGTTTTTGATCTCGCTTGGCTATGTGCTGTCATTTCGACCGCTGGCCACAACTGACAACTCGCAAGGAGGGCGCGGCTTAGACGTCCCGATGTTCGTCGTCACCGGTATGTCGAGTTTGATGTTTCTGGGGATCTTTCCCAGGGCCGATTTCACTCACTTGATCACCGTATACCAACCCCTGTTAGTGCTGGGCGCCTTCGTGGCCCATCGCGTTGCTCGGGGCTTGGCCGTGAGGCCGTCGTTTGTGCGGTGGTCATCGGCGGCTCTTGTCGGAGCCGTGATTGCGCTGCTGGGCTTGTCGGCATCAGCCTGGCTCAAAGACATGACCGAGACCATGACGGTCAAACTGCCGCAGCCTCGCGGGGGCGTGATGGTGCACGGGATCAACGCCGTGGGGATCAATCAACTGGTCAAAGTCGTGCAGGCGAACACCGAGGAGGGTGAGCCCTTCTTTGGACTGCCCGACATGGCGACGCTGAACTTTCTGGCAGAGCGAGACGTGCCGGGGTCTCAATACCAGACCTATGCGCACATGATCGCACGAGATCGCGGGGCGCTAACCACCGAGCAACTGGCCGCTGCAAATGTCAACTTCATCATCGCGCGCTACGACAACGTGCTGTCGACCAATCCACGCCTTTCGAGCTACGCGCCAACCCTTGCGGACTATCTCGAGACCAACTTCGAGTACTCGTGGCTGATTCAAAACGGCCAATACATCTTGATGAATCGAGTCGCTTCGCCAAAGGCTCCGCTCGAAACGGTCGACGCTCTTCTGGACTGTGTGTTTGCAGGTGGCAACGCAGCGGAGAGTTCTGTGCGGCAACACATGTTCTTCGCGAGTTTGTTTCAACCTCTCGTGCCCGATGAAATTGAGCAGCACGGCGAGACACGCTGCCGTGTCACCGTGCCGCCGGGCAAGAGCGAGCTGACGTTTCGCCTTGGCTACAGACATCCTGCGGTAGCCGGCCGCAAAGCGTCGTTGACGGCCGAAGTGTTTGCACGGGTCGAGTCAACCGATGAACTCGCAGCTGACGAGCCGGGCGCGAAGTTGTTTGAGCAGAGTCTGCGAGTGCTTCCCGCCAACGTGAATGGGGAGGCGTTTGCCGCGACATCGCGCGTTGACCTGGCGCAGTTCGCCAACCGCAACATCGTCCTGACGTTCAAAACTTCTCGGCGAGGCCGCGTGAAGCTGTCGCCCTATACCCTCGAAACCTACGCGCTCTCCTGGCAGAACCCAGTGATCGAGCACGCGGTGGCACAGTAAGCCTCGCGAGTTTGCTCGCTGCGAATGAATCGCAGCTATGGCGTCGACTCTTCTGGCAAATATCCCAGCGCCCGGAGGTTCTCGAGCATTTGGGCGTCGGGTGCGGGCATGTCGCCATCGGCGCCAAATTCGTCGAAGGTCGAGGGGTACGAGTCGGCCCAGTTCTTCAGGCGGATCCCCAATTGACGGACGATCCTCGGATGCCGAATGGCAATGTCGTGCGCTTCCTCGGGGTCGTTGACTCGATTGAAAAGTTCATAAGTTCCACTCTCCATCCCTCTTACAAGTTTGTGCCGCCGGTGTAACACCGCTTGAAAAGGCTCTCTTGGACTGGGGAGCACACCCGTTGCCGTGGCGAACACGTGGTCGTTTGTGTCGGTGAAATTCTGGGTGACGAGGGCGTCGGAGAGGCTCTTTCCTCTCCACTCCGAATCGACGGGTTGCCCCGCCCAACTGGCGATCGTCGGCACGATGTCGATCAGCGAGACGAGCTTCTCAACGGTTTGGGTTGGGATCCCCGGGCCTTTGATAATCAACGGCACGCGCAAAAGCTCGTCGAACATCGACTGACCGTGGCCGATCGTGTTGCGTTCCCACAGTTCTTCGCCATGGTCGGATGACGCGATCACGAAAGTTTGCTCGGTGAGCTGCTGTTCTTCGATGACGTCGAGTACTTCGCCCATTGCCTGGTCAACGTAGGTGATCTCGTTGGCGTACAAACTGCGAATGTAACCCTGGTGAACCCGGTCGAGTTCGTCATTGAAGAATGGGTAGACGGGGAAGGGGCCGATCTCGGTTCGGAATGGATCTGGAGGATGATATGGAGTGTGGGGGTCGAAATAGTGCACCCAGAGAAAAAAGCGCTCGCCACCTTGGTAGCGAATGTATCGCTGGGCAAGTTCAGTGACCGCGCGTGTCGTGTCGTCGGGACGACTCTCGTATAGCCATGGAACGAAGTTGCCGAGCAGCGTCAACAAGAAGGGACTGTGAATGAGGGGGCCGAGGTAGGTAGTCGGCATAAAGGGGATGACGATCTGGTCTTCGAATTCGTCGAGCAGCCAGGTCTGACGGTCCATGGCGAAGTTGCCCATGACGACGCCTGTTTGATACCCGTTGTCTGCAAGGCTCTTGACGATCGTTTGCTCGCGTTGTCCGAGCCAGTACTCGGGGATCTGGCCGTACAAGGTGAGTTGCTCTTCGCGGGCTTCTGGTGATGAATGCGGGACGACGCTGGGAGGATATTTCGATGTCATCATCCCGGACAGTGACGGGACGGTCCATGGCGCGAGGCTGATCGCATGCTCAAACTTTGCCCCGTCGCGGGCGAGTTTCTCGAGTGTCGGTGTTGGGGCGATGCCTCCATATGCGGAGGTGTAGTCTGCGCGCAGCGTGTCTGCGGTGAGGATTAGAATGTTGGGCCCGCTGTTGGTTCGAGCCGACGCCTCCCGGTCGGTTTGCAGCTTTGTGGCAATCGGCAGCGCGACTCCAGCGCAGCAGCAGCCAACCGCGACGGCGTATCCAAGGCGCGGCAATTTCGCGCCAAGGAAACCGATTGCGATTGCTGCCGCGCAAAATACAGCAGCGATCAAGAGTGATTGATTTACGGCTGGGCCATAGCTCGGAGTGCCGATCGGCGAGGTGTAGTTGGCGTACAAAAACGTAAGGGTCGCGGAGGCCGTTGCGCCTATGCCCGCGAGCAGGCCGTGGGTCGCTGAGAATCGAGAAAATGTTGTCAGGCATCCCACCAGCACGACTGCAGACGCGCTTGCCAAAAAGCCGTAGTCGAGTTCGGCCTGCACCGAGCGATTGAGCCGCCAGTCGAGGGTCAGGTAAAAAACGCCGATCAACGCGACGAGCAATGCCGTGGGTTGCATCCGACGAGGCGCTGTCGGCTTGAAAAAACGATCGAGCCCGTGCCCGACCGCAAAAGCCGAGACAGATAGAATGAGCCAGTAGGTGAGGCTCGGCGTAAAACTTTCGAGCCATTCGCCCGGCGTCATCGCGAACCAGTGTGAAACCCGGATCGCACCCATAAACTCTGCGAGATAGATCGGCAGCACTCCAAATCCGCAGAGGAGGAAGTAGCCCCGCAGGCTGGTGCTTGGCTCGCTCATCGGGTTGCTGTCATCTCGGTGTGAAGGCGCACGCGCACAACTCTATAGAAGTCACTCGGCTTTTGCTGAGGCAAATCGCCTGTGAAGACGGGGAGGCGTTGAGCGGGTTGGCTACCGTTGTCCAATCTCCATCGTATCGTGCCTAGCTAGCCGTCAGCGATCCAAGCGCCTTCGAGGATCGGGGTCGTCGTGACTTCGCCTTGGGCTCGTGCCGCTTGATCGATTTATTCATTCAATAGGGGCCATCTGTGAAACTAGTGACCAGCGTTCCGGCGGGAGATTT
>JBLHOB010000017.1:0-14382 GCA_047619425.1 Myxococcota bacterium | reverse complement strand
ATCTGGCTCAACGTTCCACTCGCGCTGATTGGCGTGACGGCGGGCCTACTCGCAACGGGCATGCCCTTCGGCTTCATGTCTCTGCTCGGTTTCTTGAGCTTGATCGGAATGCTGATCAAGAATGCAATCGTGCTCGTCGACGAGATCAATCTGCAACGCGCTGGGGGCAAGGAACAAACTGTGGCGATCGTCGACTCAGCCGCAAGCCGATTGCGACCCGTAGCAATGGCGGCTGCCACTACGGCGCTGGGAATGATCCCGCTCCTGCTCGATGCGTTCTTTGCCGCCATGGCGATCACGATCATCGCGGGGCTGGTATTCGCCACCGTGCTTACGATGATTGTTCTTCCAGTGTTTTTCTCGATCATCGTACCCGCGGACGAAGGCGGACCAAGCTCTTAGGCTGTACTCGCTATCGCACAGGGCTGCTCGCGCCCTCGCCGTAGCGCTCGTCGTTCTTCTTGCGGATCGCTTCGATGAGCCGCGGGAAGTCGTTGTGCGTGAGAACGCCGCCTTCGGGTAAAGGGATAGGAAGGCGCTTCTCGGTCGCTTCCTCGAGAATAAACTCAAGTGTGGCAAATTCATTGAGCGCGTGGCCGCGGTAATGGCTGGGGTTGGTGAGCAATACGGGCCGCTCGTCGCCACCACAGTATTGCTCGACGGCATTCTCTAACCCGGCAGTCCAATGAGAAAGCGATATGCGCCACGGCGCAATAGTCTCGCCCGTGTCCATATTGCGCTTCAGTACCAAGTCGGCTGAAGGCAAGCGTTTCATGGACTGCCACCAGACGCCGTCGACGTACTGCGCGGCCCGACGACCGGCTTCTGCTTCGACGCCGCCAAGAAGATTGATCGCCTTTATGAACACTTCACTCACGTGGGCGTCGTACTCCTGTTCTGAGCTGGCGCGCTGGTGAGCGATCACCTTGCCGGCGATCTTGATGCCGAGAAGATTTGAATAGAGATCTTCCGGAGAAAATGCGGACGCCTCTTCGGAGAAAGCCTTCGTAGAAGACCAATCGAGCCAAGTCGAGATTTCGTGCCAGATCGACAGCTGAAAGGCGACGTACTGCGAAAGGGCAATCACCGCCGGACGGATTTCTTCGAGACTCGTCAGACCCGGCGGAAACGGCTCGATATGGATGCGGCGCACAGCTCCTTCACTGGGAAGCTCGATCACTGCCCCAGTATCGACCGAGCGAGCGATTTGCGCAGCAAAGTAGGTCGTCCAATCCGAATAGTCGCGGACGTGCGCCGTGTCGATGAACCCGCCTCGACAGGTATAAACAAGCCCGTTCGTTTCTTGTACAAGACGCAAGCCGTCTTCTTGCTGCTGGAATGTCACGAGCCCGTTGTCATAGCGGTGAACACCGACGTCCGACGGGCTGATGATGTTGTCGAGCATTACGCCGGGTATCGGAATCGGCCCCAGTCGAACCTTGATCCCCGAACCAAATGCACAGCAAGGACGAAGCTTACTCGGCGCGGGGATGTCGGGGACAATCGTGGGAAGAAGTTCCCGCAGATACACTTCACCCCCCTCCGTGTCGGTCGGCAGAGTCTCCGTTTCAGACCAACGAGGGGCGGCACTTGAACAGCTCGTGAGCACGGCTGTCGTCAGCAGAATAAGGGCGCGGGTCGCAAGGTTGGCTTGCATCATCAAATCGCCCTTCAGCCATTGCTCATTCGGCCATGAGACATGCCGGAGCTTCGTCAAGCCTACAGGAAATTGTTAGGCTGCATACGAATCACTCCAAATAGGATAATCCCTATGTTACGCATCGCCCTCATTTCGCCTTTGATTGCACTGACCGGCCTATGGGCCTGTGCCGTAATTTGGATCGACGGCCCTAGTTCGAAGGCTCTTGCCGGGGGAATCGCTGCCCTATTCGTCGCGGGGCCTGCCGTTGCATTTGCGGTGCAACGCTCCTTCGGAAAGGCAGCCGCCGCTCATGCCGTCCTATTCACGTTGGTCTTGGCCTGGTGGATAAGCCTCTCACCGAGCAATGACAGGCAGTGGCTGCCTGAAGTCGCGGCGCTCCCTCGCGTTGATATCGACGGAAACAACATCACCGTTCACAACGTGCGCAATTTCGAGTGGCTATCGGCAGACACCTTTGCAGAACACTGGGAAACTCGCAGTTACGATCTATCCCAACTGCGAGGGATCGACTTCTATCTTTCCTACTGGGGCTCGCCAAACATTGCCCACACGATCGTGAGTTGGGACTTTGGCGATGGAAAGCCGCTCGCGATTTCGATTGAGACGCGCAAGGAAGTCGGAGAGGCATACTCCGCCGTCCTGGGCTTCTTTCGCCAGTTTGAGCTCTACTACGTCGTCGCCGACGAACGCGATCTAATCGGGGTGCGTACGAACCACCGCGGCGAACTGGTTCGGCGCTATCGCATGAAGGCATCCCCAGACATCTCGCGTGCGATCCTTCTCGACTATCTCAAGGAGATCAATCGCCTCGCAGACGAGCCGAGTTGGTACAACGCGATGACACACAACTGCACGACGACGATCCGCCACCATGTTCAGCATGTCGCACCAGGCAACCCCTTCGACTGGCGCATTCTGGTCAACGGCCATCTCGACGAGTTGGGCTATATGCGCGGCACCATCGACAACACGCTTCCCTTCGAAGAGGTGCGCGCACGCGCAAACATCACCGAAAAAGCGAAAGCTGCCGGAACCGCTTCGAACTTTTCCGACCTGATCCGTGCCGACTAGCGAAACGCGGGAATCGAGGCGCGATTCGCCCGCTGCCTAGAAGTTCGTACCGAAACCAATGCCAACGTACAGCGACGGGTCCTGGTCGGCGTCCGCATCGAAGCCGCGCTCGCCTTCCACTTCGTACTTGCCGCGAATGTTGGCACCGACAGTCAGCGAAACCCGCGCGCCCTCGGTTACCTCGTAGCTCGCGGTTACGTCAGCGCGAATGTCTTGGATCTGTACGTCGCCCTCGCGCGAGCCAATATTGACGTGGTACTGCTGGCCCTGAAGGTAGATACCCGGCACAACGAGTAGGGAACGTTTCTCCCAGGGTTGCCACGTGATGGTGGCGGACCGAGGCAAGAGGACATCCACGCGAAGTTGGTCTGACGACACCCACGTGAAGCCTGCGATCGGCACGACATTGGTTTCGTCGAAGTCCTCTCCGATTGCGACACCCAATTTGAGAAACAAGCTGTCGCTCCATTGGTAGATACCGACCGCATTTCCCTGCCACTGGAAATCATCACCGTCGATCGATTCGTCCAAGTCTGAGAAGATGCCGGGCCGAAATACCACTGATAGGAGAAGGTCGTCGCGGACGAACCAGTTTGCGCCGAGTTCAATTGCAAGTTCATGCAGATCTTCGTCGAGATCTGAACCCAGTGCCCCCACTCCGTCAAAAGAATAATTTCGCAAGCTGTAGTTAAAGGCGGTGACCAGCGCGAGATCCTCGTCGATGCCGAAGACCTTCCCAATGCGTGTATTGAGTTTGACTAGATCGGATTCGACGTCGGTGTCCTCGATCCCGATATCCGGCTGAAACGAAGCACCCAACCGAAAACTCGGCGCCGGCTGGGTTGCGCCCATCAGGAACTTCCCGTGACTCCGAGCAAAATCGCTTTGCGCTCCGGCCTCGACGGCAAGGAATAGAATTAAAAGGAAAGAGAATGCAACGGCGGCGAAACGGAAACTCATGGGCGCTCCTTGATCGGGTAAGGGGCAAGACTGACACATTTATAGGCGGCATTCATACAAATTTTCTCCTGAACTCACATTTTTGAAGTCTGTTCATGAAGCTCTGCTGATGGCCGGGATTGCGCCCAAAGCGTGTCATCGAGGAGCAGTGACGGCTATCTTCACCGCCCGATCTCGCCGACGACGATGGCTTCATGCGAATCAATGCGTCAGCAGCGAAATTCAAGGAGCAATGATGAACCGTTCCAGTCAACTCGCCTCAGCAATCATCGCCGCAATCGCCGTTGTGTCGACAGGCTGCGCGAGTGATGGCTCCGAATCCCACGGACCCAAGCAGCGGACCATTCTCGCAACTGAATTCGACGATGTCGATCTGGGCGAGCAAGCCGCACAAGACCTCTCGGCTCAAATGGGTCTATACCGCGACCCTGCAGTCGACGCGTACGTTGCCGAAGTGGGTCGGCGCATGGTGCAGTTCGCTGCGCGGCGCCCCTTTCACTACACCTTCGATGTTGTCGACCAAGCGATGCCCAACGCATTCGCCCTGCCCGGCGGTCACGTCTATGTGTCGCGGGGCTTGCTCGCACTGGCCAACAATGAAAACGAGTTGGCGGGCGTGATCGGACACGAAATTACGCACTCCGCCGAGCGACATGCCGCCGCGCAGCAAGAAATGGCACGGCGCGGAAATCCACTAAAAATGTCCATTGTGCGCATGGCGAACCTCGCCGCTTACGGCCGCGCGCAAGAGAATGATGCGGATCGCGGGGGCCAGCGGATTGCCGCCGCTGCGGGCTACGACCCAACTGGGCTTCCCGATTTTCTACAGCGGCTCGGTGACCTCGAGCGATTGCGTGGAGGTTCGCGGCTGCCGAGTTATCTCGACACGCATCCGGGCACGGTTGAGCGCGTTGCAACAACCTCACAACGTGCGTCCCAGTTGGAAGTCGGCGCAGGCCAGCCTGTCGAAGCGGATGCCCTTGGCTATCTGAAGCGAATTGACGGCATCGTAGTTGGCCCCAATCCCGAAGAAGGGGTTTTCCGCGGTAACCGATTTATTCACCCGGGCCTCGGTTTTCAGCTGAGGTTCCCCGAAAACTGGAAGACGGTAAACGACCATCAGACCGTGGGCGCATCGTCACCCAAGGGCGATGCAGTCGTGTTTCTAAGCGTTGAAGGCGAAGCGCAGGATCCGCAAGAATTCGCAATGAAGTTTATGGCGCCGCTCGCCGAGCGCTTCAACTTAGAAATTTTGCGTGACAGTCCAATCAAGATTGGTGGGATCGATAGCTGGCGCGTCGCCGCAAAGGGCAATGTCGGCGGCCGTCGCTTGGTGGGCCAACTCACATTCATTCCGTACAACGGGTTGATGTATCGCATCACCGCTGTCGCACCGGTGCGAGGCGCGGACGACTACACCGCTCAGGCACGCAACACCGTGCGAAGCTTCCGCCCCCTTCCGGCCGACGCGAACGACGGCTTCGAAGTGATGAGGCTGCGTATTACCCGTGCCAAACCAAGTGAGAGTCTCGCTGATCTCATGAAGCGCACGGCGAGCGCATTGCGGCCAGGGGGAATTGCGGTGATCAACGGGGTATTTACCGACCATCGTTTTGAGGGCGGCGAACTCGTGAAGTACGTCGCACTCGAGGCCTACTCGACGGGAGACTGACACACGATGTCTGTCGAAACTCTCGTTCGTGATCGCGAACAGACCATGGCGCAAGCGCGCCGAAATCGCAGTGCGTCTCGGAATGCTTGGCTTCGTCGTTTTCTGGTGTTTCCAGATCGTCGCGCTTTTTGTTGGGATCGACGCGTGGGGGCTCATCATTGCGATTGGAGCCTCCGGCCCTTACGAAGCCATGGCCAAAGCAATCGGCGGTAGAAGAGGCTTTGCCTCAACTGCGTTCGTAATCGTTGCGCTGGCTGTGATTATCGTGCCCGCGGTACTGCTCTCAGATTCGCTCATCTCCGGTTCGCAGTACTTCGCGCAAGAGGTTGCCGACGGAAGCATGGAGGTTCCGCCACCGCCCTCCCACATCGCCGAATGGCCTGTGATTGGCCAATCTCTCTTCGACACTTGGACCCTCGCGTCTAAGAACCTCACCGCCGCGATTGAGCCACTCGGTCCGCAGCTCAAAGCCGTAAGCGCCTCGCTACTTCGCGCGGCGGGGTCCGCCGGCGCGGAGCTTCTACAACTGATTGCGTCGCTCGTTTTGGCCGGTTTTTTGTTGAGTCGCGGAGAACAATGCCCGACTGCTACTCGATGGTCTTCCGCAAACGCCGAGTCGAATCTTTCGCTACGACAACCCAGCGCTGCCAATCGCAACTCCGTTTGGGGACTCGTCCGAAGTCACCATCCCAGCCGAGTCGCTCGTGGTGCTCGTCACGGTCTACGCGACAGCGCTTCGCCTCGAAGAGAGCTATTTGGAGCGAACATTTGGAGCCCCCCTACGTAGAATACAAGAAGTCCGTTCGCCGCTGGATTTAGTTTGGGCTTGCTAGTCGAGATCCGACACTGCAAGCACACCTACAAGCGAGAGTATGCAGAATGCGCCGCCTGCGAAGAATGTGGCGCCAGCACCGTAATTGCTCCACAGCCAACCGGCGAGCACGCTCGCTGCCAACAACGCCACACCGCAAATGAGATGGAACACTCCAAACGCGGTACCGCGCAGTGTGGCGGGCGCGGCATCTGCAACCAACGTGGCGAGCAACCCTTGGGTAAGCCCCAGATGTGCGCCCCACAACACAATCCCGATCGCGAGTGCCGCTACTGAATCCGATGCGCCGATCACAATGTCGGCTGCGGCGAGTGCGGCAACACCCCAGATGAACAGCTCGCGGCGGTGGCCGTTGTCGGCAGCCACACCTGCCGGATAGGAAACCGCGGTGTACACGACGTTCATGAGTACGAGCACCAGGGGAACGAGCGCAAGCGCAACACCAAGCTCCTGCGCGCGTAAGACTAAGAACGCCTCCGAGAAGCGAGCGAGCGTCATCAGTCCGCCGATCGCAACAATCGACCAATAGCGCGCGCCGAGCGTGCTGAGATCGGCGCGAGAAATCACGATGGACTTATTGCCAGCTGTACTTTCGCGCGCGGGTTCCTTTACGAATGCAGCAAGCACCGCCACCGCGGCCAATGCCGGCACAGCGGCCACCCACAACACCTTGTGAATGTCGTCGGCAAAAAGAAACATCAGTCCCACTGCGGCGAGCGGGCCAAACACTGCGCCAACGGTGTCCAGTGTCTGGCGCAACCCATAGGCAGTGCCGCGTACAGCCTTTGGTGTCACGTCAGCCATCAGCGCGTCGCGTGGTGCCCCCCGGATCCCCTTGCCAATGCGGTCCATGAAGCGCGCCGCGAGCACCATCGGCACCGACGTGGCGAGGGGAAACAGCGGTTTGGACAGCGCCGCAAGTCCATACCCCACGATCAACAGCGGCTTGCGGCGCGCGAAGCGATCCGAAAGCGACCCCGAGAACACTTTAACCATGGCGGCCGTCGCTTCGGCAATCCCTTCGACGATGCCAACCACGACCATGCTCGCGCCGAGAACACCGGTGAGATAGAGCGGTAGAAGGCCATGTACCATCTCCGACGAGAGATCCATGAACAGCGACACAGCGCCAAGCGCCCAGACTGTGCGGGGTATTCGATTCATCCGACTTCGCTCGAGGGCGCGCTTCGCGTTACGAGTTGCGCACAATCGAACGCGTAAAAAGGGGGAGAAGTCACGCTAGCCGAGGTTGCGAACACCCCAATCGCGTCGCCTTGCATGCCAATCATCACGTTCTCCCGAGCGAACCTGGATCGCAAGAAACTCGAATCGCCGCACGACGTCAAGCCAGATCGCACAACTTTCTAGCGGCCAAGAGCCGGCACGAGGCCGCGCAAAGCACCCTTCGCTTCTTGATCTCGGATATCGAGCAAGTGGCCCAAGGGGGGCTCGACGCGTGCGTGGCCCAGCGGGCCCTCGTCGTTACGGGCCGCGCCAACCGACTCGGTGCTTCACTGGTGCAACTCCAGCCACGCTCGCTCGTGCGCGCCGCATGCAGACTCATCGGGCGAGACCCGCTGCAGCTGAGGCCCTGCGTTCAGCTCGGCCGGATCTTGTATCGCACAGGCAAGTGTTTGAGGCCGACGACGAAGCTGGCGCGAATCCACTCGGGGTCCGCAGCGAGCTCCCAGTGTTCAACGCGTGTTGCGAGTTGTTCAACGATGGCACGCATGCTCCTGCGAGCGAAGTGGGTTCCCATGCAAAAGTGTTCGCCGTAACCGAAGGCGATATGCCGGTTCGGATTGCGGTCGATACTAAATGTGTAGGGATCGTCAAAGACGGCTTCGTCGCGGTTGCCGGATCCGTAGAACATCACCACTCGCTCGCCCTCGCGAATCTTCTGACCGTTCACTTCGGTATCACGTGCGGCCGTTCTCTTCATGTAGTTGACCGGCGATGCCCAGCGAATCATCTCTTCGACGGCATCGGGTGCGCGAGAGATATCTTGCTGCACTTTTTCGAATTCGTCGGGATTCTGGATCAACTGCCAGAAGCCGCCCGCAAGCGAATTTTTGGTGGTGTCGTGGCCGGCACTGAAGACGATCAGGTAGTAGCCGAGCGTTTCCATCGGCCCCATGGGCTCGCCGTTGATCTGTGCGTTTGCGATCACGCTTGCCAGATCGCCCGTCGGGTTTTTGCGGCGGTCCTCGATGATGGGCAAGAAGAGTTCGACGAACTCTTGCCCCAGTTTTGCGAAAGACTCTTCGCTGTTTTCCCCGCCACCGAGTTCGAGATCGTCCGGTGCGAAAAGTCGATTCGACAGTTCGAGAATCTGCGCCTCCTTCTCCTCGGGCACACCGATGGCCTTGGCGAGAATGCGCAGGGGGTGGCTAACCGCGATCCCCATGGCCAGGTCTGTCTCGCCCTCCCCCCCGTTGCTCGCCATAGAGTCGACCAAACTTTTCGCGCTTTGGTCGATCACACCTTGCATGGCTTGCAGCGAACGCGGAGTGAGAAACGGGCTCGCAACTTTTCGCAGATCACGATGCACCGGCGGATCGGTATTGATGACCACGCGCATCGCGCCAAGGCCTTCATCGTCGCGGATCTTTTGATCGGTGGGCATCAATGTGATTCCCGGCTCGCTGAGGAAGATCTCCGGCGTTTTTGAGATGTACTTGATGTCTTCCTGGCGTGTCACCGCCCAAAAGGATTCGACATTATCAACCTCACACCAATGCACCGGCGACTCTGCGCGCAGGCGATCCCAAATCGCATAGGGTGGGCCGTGCTCAGCGTAGTAATCGGGATGGACTAGTTCGTAACCGGATGTGATCGACATTGCTTTCATTTTCCTTTGAGGCTTGTTTTGCTCTTGGGGCGCCCCAGAGCCGAGGTTCTTCTAGAATATCACTGCGGCAATTTGACTAGTTACGCCTTCGCTCCCGCAGCAGCGAATGACTGCGCCTGGCTTGCGCGACGCTTTCGTGATGATCGCTTGGCTGAGTGAGTCCTTCGTTCCGCGCGGAGAGCGGCTCCGCTGATCCTCGCTGTGCGCGTGTCGCCGAAGGGTGTTCCCATGCCTTGGTTTACGATAAAGGCAACGGAGAGTTCTCGGCTGGGATCGGCCCAGCCTCCCGAGCCGCCAAAGCCGAAGTGTCCGAAGGCATTTTGCGGCACACCGACGGTTGTAAAAATCCCGTGGTAGCCAAGTCGCCAGCGCATATCGAAAGGCACCACTGCAAGAGCACCCGTGTGGTCCTGTCGCTCGGTCGCGATGCGCAATGTGTCTTTCGACAACAATCGGACCCCATCAAGTTCTCCCCCCATCGAAAGGGCCGCATACATTTTCGCAAGGGAACGCGCCGTAAAGAGCCCGTTCGCAGCGGGAATCGAAACGCTCAGGGTTTCTTCGGAGTCGAAATCAAACGCGCTGATGCCTCGTGGCGCGAGCGCATCGAGGATGCTGGCCAGGTCGATGTCGACGTTGGCATATCGAAGCAGCGCGTCTCCAAGCCAAGTCGCTCTTTCGTGCGCAGCGTCTTCGAGCCACTCAAGCGATTCCGATCGATGGAGCGCCGGCCACAGGCGGGGCCGCTCGGGCCAAACCAGTTCCGCGGCGCGCCCCAAAACCTCACTCGGTGCGCCGATGTACATTCCATCGAGGCCGAGCGGCTCGACAAGTTCGTCTTGCACCAGCTCGGCAAACGGCTTGTCGGTTACCCGCTGTAGAATCTCACCAACAAGATAACCGTAGGTCAGGCCGTGGTACCCCGTGCGTGTGCCCGGTGGATGTACCGGCTCCGCACGCTCGATCGCCTCCACCATGTAATCCCAATCCAGCATGCGCGACGCGTCGTCGATCATCTGCCTGATGTGATAGAGGCCGGACTGATGCGCGAGAATATGTCGCAGCGTGATCGTCTCTTTGCCTGCCTGCGCGAAATTGGGCCAGTAGCTCGCAACGGGTTCGTCGTAGTCGAGCAAGCCGCGATCGACCATGATATGGATGAGTGTGGATGCGATGCCTTTGGTGGTCGAAAAACTCGGCGCCATGGTGTCTTGCTCCCATGGCCGACCTTCCTTGTCTCGCTCTCCGCCCCAGAGATCAACTACGCATTCACCGTGCTGATAGATGCACGCGGCAGCGCCGCCTCCGTAGTTGCTGAGGATTTGTTCGAACGTGTCGGCCACGTCTCGAAATGCCGGATGGACCCAACCCGATACTTCGGCCTTTTGCGAACACCGATCATTTTGGAGACTAAACACGATGATTCTCCTGGCGCGGCTGGATGCTCACCGCCCTGGCTCGGGAATGAATGGGCCGATACTACGCGATCCATCCATCAACTCCGTCCCCCTAAATCCGCTCCTACTGGAGCAACTTGACCAGGTCGAACAAAGAGATGATACCGACTAAATGATCGACCTCGTTGCTCTCGTCGAGTACGAGCACGCGATGCACGCCATGCTCGAGCACCTTCTTGACGACCAGCGGAATCGGCGTGTCGGGAGCAACGGATACAACCTCCGATGTCATCACCTCGCCGACTTGTATTCCATCGAAGCGCTCTTCAAGCTCATCTCCTTTGTCAAACCACGCAGGCGGTGCGGCCTTGATCTGCCGATAAAAGGTTGAACTCCCCGCAAGAACCTCGTGCTCGGATTGTGCGGTGCGTACCAAGTCTGTGAGGCTGACGACGCCAACGACCTGCGACGAATCATCGATCACCGGTGCTCCGCTGATCTCTTCTTGATAGAACATCCTGCACACATCGATGACCGGCTGGTTCATTCCGACCCGCACTACGTCCCGTTCCATAATGTCGCTTGCAACATTCACGGCTCTTCCCCCCTGTGATTTACTCACCATTGCTAGAGCACCAAACGTGCCAACTCGTAAGTGCGCTGAGGCTGCTTTCTCGCCACAACGCAGGTCAAAGTGTGGCGAGACTGCCCGGCCAACGATTGCGAGCTGAGACACCCTGCCCCGCCGGTGTGACGAGGTGCCCTTCGCCAACGACCCGCGTCGCCTCTCGCAGGGCTCAGCCAGCGGCCATCCGGCACCGAATATGCACTGCATCACGATGGCGTTCGACGCCCACTTGCCCGAGTAACGAAGAGGCGGTGGTCGCTTGTTTCGTCAGACGGTTCGGCAGAAGAACCGGCCCGTGATCGACCCCATAATTTGCATTGAAAATCCAATAAACAGGAACTCAGACTGATGGCACGAAGCAGCGCGCAACCAAAACTCGCTCCACCGCTCACGGAACATTTCGATGTCGTAATCATAGGAGCGGGAATTTCCGGTGTGGGAGCGGCGTACCACCTTTCCCAGCAATGCCCGAACAAGCGGTTCGTCGTGCTCGAGGGCCTCGAAAGTTTCGGAGGCACTTGGCACATGCATCGTTATCCCGGCATTCGGTCCGACAGCGATCTCTATACCTTTGGTTACCGCTTCAAGCCGTGGACGGGCCCGCCGATCGCCACCGCTGAGGAGATCCTCAACTATATGGGCGAAGTGATCGACGAGAACGATCTCGACGAGCACATTCGCTACCAGCACACCGTCGACACTGCGAATTGGTCAAACGCGGAAAAGCAGTGGACCCTCGAAGGGACTCGAAGTGACACAGGCGAACAAATCCGCTTCACCACCAATTTTCTTTGGATGTGCCAGGGCTACTACCGGCACGCCGAAGGCTACACGCCAGAGTGGGAGGGGATGGAAAACTTCGAGGGTGAAGTCGTGCATCCGCAGACCTGGCCCGAGGGCCTCGACTACAAGGGCAAGCGGGTTGTCGTCATCGGCTCCGGCGCCACAGCGGCAACACTCGTCCCCGCAATTGCCGGTGACTGTGAGCACGTCACGCTGTTGCAGCGCTCCCCCACCTACTTCATTCCGGGTCGCAACGAAAACGAACTCGCGGATCAATTGCGGGAACTCGAAATCGATGAAACATGGATTCACGAGATTACTCGAAGAAAAATCCTGCACGACATGGCGAACGTCACACGTGTTGCGTTCGAGCAACCTGAGGATCTGAAGCAATTGTTGATCGGTGCGGTGCGCGAATACCTCGGGCCGGATTACGACGTCGAAAAGCACTTCACTCCGACGTATCGCCCCTGGAGACAGCGCATCGCGTTTGTGCCCGACGGTGACATCTTCAAAGGCATCGCTTCGGGACAGGCGTCTGTCGTTACCGACAAGATCGACACGTTTACAAAGCGTGGGATTCTCCTCGAGTCGGGGGAAGCCCTCGAAGCCGACATTATCGTCACCGCAACTGGCTTCAACCTCAGCGTGCTCGGCGACATTCATTTCGCGATCGACGATCAGCCAGTCGACTTTTCAAAGCGAGTAACTTATCGCGGGATGATGTTTACGGGTGTGCCGAATCTGCTTTGGGTATTCGGATACTTCCGGGCGAGCTGGACATTGCGAGTCGATCTACTCGGAGACTTCGTGTGCCGACTTCTGAATCACATGGACAAGACGGGTGCGACCAAAGTCACACCGGAACTCCGAGAAGAAGACAAGGACATGACGCTCTTGCCCTGGATGGACCCGGAAAACTTCAACCCGGGCTACCTAATGCGAGGCATGCACCTACTGCCGCGGCGCGGCGACAAACCGGAATGGCAACACACTCAAGACTACTGGGCAGAAAAAAAGGACATCCCTGCGATTGATCTCGATAACAGCGAGTTTCACTACGAGTAAGGGGCACGCAGCGCACGCTAGTCAAGGAGTGACGAGTCCGCGTTCGGCCCAAACTCCTCACGCATCTCGCTCTTGATTCGTTCGAAAATCGCCGGGAAGTCCCGCTGATCGACAACGCCTTCCGCTGTTTGAACACCAAGCTTCTCACGGAAAGCTTCGTTCAGCACGACTTCCAAGCGCAGAACGGATTCGAATTCGAGGCCAGGTATCCGACTTGGATTGCGCAGCACATGGGGCTCGAGGTTGCCCTCGCATGCATTCTCGAGTGCTGCAGTCGAGCCTGGCTTCAACCTGTGCGCTGGCACGAGCCACGGCTCGATGCGCGCCCCGAGTTGTACGTTGCGTCGCAGAACGAGATTGGCATCCGGCAGATGGGCACTTGAATTCCACCAGCCGTCATCCACCGACTCCATCGCTGCCTCGCCCATTGCGGCGGGAACCGCGCCGAGAAACCGCAGCGACTGCCTAAGCCAAGCATCGACGGCGCGGTCATACACGCCTTCAGAGAGATCGTCGCCCGAGCTGATGATGGGGCCTACGATCTTCGCGCCGAGAAGATTCGAATAGAGATCCTCTGGAGAAAATGCAGATGCACGCTCGGGAAACGGCCCAAAGGATGCCCAGCCATACCAGGTCGCGATCTCGTGCCAGATCGAAAGTTGAAAGCCAGCGGCGACTGCAAGGGAAGCCGTGAGATTTCGTCGTCCAACGATTCGTATGAGTTCGGGGGCGACGGGTGCAAGTACGAACCGGCGATGTCCGCCTTCGTCGGAGGGTAAGTCGATCACACTCCCCGTCTCGAGCGTTCGCCCGATTCGTGTAGCGAGGTAGAGCGTCCAATCTGCGTAGTCGCGGACATGGGCCGTGTCGATGAAGCCACCCCGACAGGTATAGACGAGCCCGTTGCTTTCATTGCCATCGCTAACGTCCTGCCCGCGTTGGCCAGCGTCGTAGCCGTGATAACCAATATCGTCGGGCGACTTAATGTTGCCGATCGATAACCCGGGAATCTTCACCGGGCCGACGCGCACTTTGAGGTTCGATCCAAACGCGCAACACGGACGTAGTCGTTCGCGCACGGGAATGACCGGCACTTCGTCCGGTCGTTGGTCGCGTCGCAACCCCAGAGAGTCTGAAGCGAGCAATTCAGCCGCGTCCAAAGCATTGGGCTGACGGGCGGTTTGCCAACGCGAGGTGTTCGCACATCCCGACAACACCAGCATGAGAATCAAAACGACGAGGACAGCCCTCACGGCGTCTGCCAATCGGGCATGGCTTCACTTTGCGCGGCACGCTCGAACTCACGCGCGCATTCTGCCACTAGCCGACGCGCAGCGGCGCGGCTTCCAAATCCCTGGACTTCGATCGCACTACCGGGACGCGCGTTGGTGTACCAATTCGTCAAAATCTCGCGGACGCCGGGATAGCGATCTTCGAGTTCGGCTACGTCTTCGACG
>JBLHOB010000016.1:0-14672 GCA_047619425.1 Myxococcota bacterium | reverse complement strand
GTTGATCCAAGGCATGGGCCGCATGGGCACGTTCCACGCAAAGCTGTCGATTGAATACGGCACTCAGGTAGTCGGTGGTGTGCATCCCGGTAAGGGCGGCACCGAGATCGACGGGATCCCCGTCTACAACACGGTCGCCGAAGCGGTGAAGCACACGGGCGCAAACGCGTCGGTGATCTTCGTACCTCCGCCGGGCGCAGCGGACGCGATCCTCGAAGCAGCGGAGGCTGAGATTGCGGTTGTCGCTTGCATCACCGAGGGCATCCCGGCCAACGACATGGCCAAGGCAGCAGCCGTCATTCGCGGTTCGAAAACGCGCCTTGTTGGGCCCAACTGCCCGGGGATTGTGACACCGGGCCAGTGCCGCATTGGCATCATGCCGGCGCAGATAACGCGACCGGGCCCGGTTGGCGTTGTCTCTCGCTCGGGCACGCTCACCTATGAAGCTGTCGACCAGCTTTCACGTCTCGGCATTGGTCAGTCCACGTGCCTCGGTATTGGTGGCGACCCGATCATTGGCACCAACTTCATCGACGCGCTTGCGCTGTTCGAAGCGGACCCCGATACCAAGGGGATCGTGATGATCGGTGAGATCGGTGGCTCGGCCGAAGAAGAAGCGGCCGAATTCATCAAGAGCAACGTCAGCAAGCCGGTTGCCTGCTTTATCGCGGGGCAGAACGCGCCTCCGGGCAAGCGCATGGGCCACGCGGGCGCGATCATCGCCGGCGGCAAGGGCAAGGCGAGCGACAAGATCGATGCCTTGCGCGCAGCAAACGTCGCCGTTGCGGCATCGCCCGCCGAGATCGGCAAGGCGCTTGCGGAGCACGCCCCGGAACTCGTCGGGTAAAGATCCTTTTCGCATTATGCGAAGCGACCGACGTCCGGCAAACGACATGATGGCGCGGAGGTAGAGCAGCAGACTGCTCATGCCTTCGCGCCGTTTTCGTTTTGCTGGGAGCAGGCGCCGCAGTGATCTCCCGCTACGCTGGGAGCGCTGCAACGCACTGCAGTTGGGAGGCCAGCATGGACATCGGTATCGCTGTACGGACGATGGGACCGCAATCGAGCCGCAAGACGCTCGTCGGATGCGTGCAGGCCGCGGACCGCGCGGGTCTCGCCGACATCTGGGTGCAGGACCACCTCGCCATCCCGCCCGACGACGCCGAAGGTTCGGGCGGGCGCTACCTCGACCCGCTCACGACACTCGCCTATCTCGCGGCGTCTACCGAGCAGATTGGCCTCGGCACGGGGGTGCTGAATATCCCATATCGAGCGCCCCTACCGACCGCAAAGGCACTCGCCACTGTGCAGGAACTCTCGGGCGGACGGCTGCGTTTTGGTGTGGGTGTCGGCTGGATGGACGCGGAGTTTCGAGCGCTCGGGGTTCCGCGCAACCAGCGTGGACGCCTTACCAACGACGGGCTCGCCTTTATCCGCAGCTGCTTTGAAGCCGACGAAGTCGAAGCCAACGGTCAAGCGTTTTTGTTTTTGCCGCGTCCCGCGCGACCGCCAATTTTCATTGGCGGGGCAGGGCTCCATGCACTCGAACGCACCGTGGCCTACGGCGACGGTTGGCTACCGATGGGCGGCGACCCAAACAAGCTCCGCGAGCCAATCGAAACCTTGCACGAGATCGCGGCAAGATCGGGGTGCGATACGCCACAGGTCAAACTGATGACCGCACTGCCAATCGACGAACCCGATCGCGCCAAGGAGCAAGTCGCAAGACTCGCCGAGGTTGGGGTGACGAGTTTGATTCAAGGCGCTCGATACGACTCAGTCTCGGAGTTTGAAGAAATGGTCGGAAAGCTGGCGCAGTTCGCCTGAAAATTTTCGCAACCTGCGGGCTGGCCGCAGGAAGCAATCGTCCTCTCGGCGTCTAGCCTTCGACCGTCCAGGAGTCGCCCGAGTTAAGTAGGGCCTCCAAGTCGCCCGGGCCCTTGGTATCGACGGCGTCGTCGATTTGCGCCACGAGCATGTCTTCGTAGCAGGCCTTCTCCGACTCGCGAAGAACGCCAACCGGAAGCGGGAAGTTCGGGCGTGTGAGTGTCGCCAAGGCAAACGCGTAAGCGGTGGAGTCGAGAAATTCGTCGTGGATGACCACGCCCTTGGCGACCGGATCGTCGTCATCGGCAAGGTCGATCACTGCGGGGTCGCCGCCGACCATCGTTACGCCCTTGAGGTTGCCCGGCGTTCCGAAAACGAGAGGCTCGCCCTGTTCCAGAGCAATTGAGCTGTCGGTGCGTGTCTTGCGATCTTGCACGTCTTCCCAAACGCCGTCATTGAAGACGGGGCAGTTCTGCAGGATCTCGACAAATGCGGTGCCCTTGTGCGCGTGGGCGCGACGCAGGGTCTGCTGCATGTGCGTGGCGTCGACGTCGATCGTGCGGGCCACGAACGTTGCACCCGCGCCGAGGGCGAAGGAGATCGGGTCGATCGGGTGATCGATCGAGCCCTGTGGCGAGGACTTGGTGATCGTGCCCGGGTCTGAAGTCGGTGAGTACTGGCCCTTGGTCAAACCGTAGATCTTGTTGTTGAAGAGCAAGATCTGCAGGTCGAGGTTGCGGCGAATCGTGTGCAGCAAATGATTGCCGCCGATCGAGAGACCGTCACCGTCCCCGGTGACAACCCATACCGAAAGCTCGGGCCGGCTGATCTTGATGCCCGTTGCGAAAGACGGCGCCCGACCGTGGATGGTGTGGAAGCCATATGTGTTCATGTAGTACGGGAAGCGGCTGCTACAGCCGATGCCCGAAACGAAGACCACGTCTTCGCGCTTGTCTACGAACTCGGGCATCACCCGTTGAACGTTCGCGAGAATTGAATAGTCGCCACAGCCGGGGCACCAGCGTACGTCCTGGCTGCTTACGAAGTCTTTGCGGTTTAGCGTCGTTGCCGGAGCGGCCATAACTTAATTCCCCTCATCCAAAATAGTGTCCGGATCCAAAAATTTGTCGATACCGGCGCGAATTTCGCCCACCCGGAAGGGCTGACCTGCGGTCTTTGTCAGTGACTTGATGTCGATCAAGAACTTCGCCCGCAGGATCAATGCAAGCTGTCCACCATTGAGCTCGGGCAACAAGACGTGCTTGAAGTTTCGCAGGATCTCTTCGAGATTGGCCGGCAGGGGATTCATGTGTCGGATGTGAACGCGTGAAACCGATTGCCCGGCTTCTCTCGCTTCTTTGACCGCGGCAGTAATCGCACCGAGCGTGCTGCCCCAGCCGAGAATGAGCAGATCGCCCGAGGTGGGGCCGTTGACTTCGAGGTTCGGCACGTCGGCCACGACGCCGTCGATCTTGCGTTGTCGCAGGTCGATCATTGCGGCGTGGTTATCGGGGTCATAGACGACGTTGCCCGAGACGGGAGCCTTGGTCAGGCCGCCGAGTCGATGTTCGAGATCTGCCTCACCCGGGATCGCCCAAGGGCGCGCCAGCGTTTCTTCGTCGCGGCGGTAGGGCTCGAAGCCTTCGTCGCCAAAGTCTGAGCGTTTGGCAAAGCGAATCGGCGAGCGCCTCAGGCTCTCGACGTCCGGGATCATCCAAGGCTCGGAGCTGTTCGCGAGGTAGCTGTCCGACAGCACCATGACGGGAGTCATGTACTTCACTGCCAGGCGGAAGGCCTCGATCATGATTTCGAAACAGTCCCCGGCGGTCGACGGTGCGAGCACCGGCATGGGGCTTTCTGAATGGCGGCCAAAGAGGGCGAGCAATAGGTCGCCCTGCTCGGTCTTGGTCGGCGAACCCGTTGATGGACCCGAACGTTGAACGTCGATTACGACCAACGGCAGCTCGACCATGATCGCCAGCCCGAGGGCCTCTTGCTTGAGCACGATGCCGGGGCCACTGCTGACTGTGATGCCGAGGTCGCCCGCAAATGATGCGCCGATTGCCGAACTCACGGCGGCCATCTCATCTTCGGCCTGGAAGGTCTTCACGCCAAAGTTTCGGTGTCGCGCGACTTCGTGGAGCACGTCACTTGCCGGGGTGATGGGATAGGCGCCGAGAAAAACCTCGCGGTCCATCAATACGCGCGCTGCAACGATGCCCCAAGCCAGAGCGGTGTTGCCCGTAATGTTGCGGTACGTGCCAGGTTCGATCTTTGCTGCGGGTACGTGGTACGAAATCGGGAACAGCTCGGTGGTCTCGCCAAAGGCCCAGCCCGCTTTCAACGTGCGAAGGTTGGCCTCGAGTACGTTGCCCTTGAACTTGCCAGAGAGCCAACGTTCGGTGCTCTCCATGGGGCGTGTGTACAGCCAGGAAAGCAAGCCCAGGCAGAAGAAATTCTTCGAGCGGTCCACGTTGCGCTGGGTGAGGTCGAGCCCCGTAAGCGCTTCCCGGTTCAATGAGGTAAGCGGGATTTCGACGAGTTCGAATCGCTCGCGGAGATCGGGCAGCGGATCTTCGGTGTAGCCCGCACGCTGATATGCCTTCTTGTTGAAGGCGTCGACGTTGATGATCAACATCGCGCCGGGGCGCAGATCGCCGATGTTGGCTCTTGCCGCCGCGGGGTTGAATGCGACCAACACGTCTGGGTAATCGGACGGAGTGTAAACCTGGTCCGCGGCAAAGTGAATTTGGAAACCCGAGACGCCCGCCATTGTGCCGGCGGGGGCGCGAATTTCGGCCGGGAAATCCGGGAAGGTCGAGAGATCGTTGCCCGCAAGGGCCGTCTCGTCGGTGAATTTGGTTCCGGTCAGCTGCATGCCGTCGCCGGAGTCTCCGCAGAAACGGATCGAAACTCCGCGGCGCTTCTCGACTTTCTTTGTCTTCATGATATTTGAAGTTTTCTCGTATTCAGTCGCACAGGATGGGTGTTCATTGGGGGGCGCACCCGTACGGGTATCGCAGCCCCTCGCTCGATCCCGTAAGTACTCTGTAGTGGACGTTAGGCCGAGATCGCCCTGATCTGGACGCCCTGCCTCAAAACTTATGACTCCTAGGACGTCATAAGTTTTCGACTGCATTGTATCTCTTGTGGGTGTAGGCGAAAGGCCAGATTCGGCCCCTGAGCTCGCATTCTTCGAAATCCCAAAGAACTTGAAACCACAGGGGCTTCCGCGAGATCCCTGCACCGCGTCGAAGCTCAAGGGCACAGCAATTCTTGCCGATAGAATGCGCATGTTTATGCCCTGCACAGACGCCTTTACCGTGGCCGAATCGTCGATGCTCGCGTTCTGCGCGACGCTCAATACACCGGTCATCAACGTCGATGGCTTGGACGTGGGGCCAGCCCGGGCTGGCATTCTGTTGTCCGCTGGCGACTATGGCGACTTCGTGCTCGTCGTGCGCGTTGCGCTGATCTCAAACGGTCAGGGTGTCACCTTTAGGTTCCAGGGCGATCCACGGGAGTTTGGTGATGCAGCTGCCGCAGTGGACGCCGCGCTGAGTTTTTCGGAGGGCATGGGGTTTCTGTTTGAAGAGATCTTGGTCGCCGGGGGGCCGCAAGCGGGACGTCAACGCGCGCTCAAAATTTGGGCATCACTCGTCAGCGAGCGGGCCGAAGCCAGCGAGCCTGCGCCCGGAACGGTTCGGGCGCCAATGCATGCTGTAAAGACCGTCGCGCCCAAGCCCGTTGAGCTTGAGCTGACCGATGCCCTCGCGGTTGTCGAGAATGTGAGCATGCATTTGGGGGCCGTCGACTCGGCCGAGGCACTGATCGCCGGTTCACAGACCCAGACTTTTTACGCCGCCAACGCGGCCGTGCCCGTCGACGCTGCGCAGGTACCCGAAGCCTCTGTCGTTGGCTCCCGGGTACTCACGAAGTTTCGCAATGGTGCCAGCGATGAGATGGGGACGGATCGCGCGAGCGAACGTTTGGCGCGGATCGAACTGACATCGGAAAAGCTCGGAGGCGAGGCGCCGGACACGTCTGGCTTCTTGACGCGATTGCTCAGCAGTTTTTGGGTCGCAGGTTGATGCGGCTCTCACGTGTTTTTGGAGGGAAGATGGGATTCTTTAAGAGTGTAAAGGCTGCTCTGGTCGTGACGGCCAGCGGGCTGCAGTTTGCCTGTATGACGCCAGTGCTAGACGCCGACGCGGTTAGCGAGAGCGACCAGCTTCTCGAGCAAGCCTCGGCGCGGCGCGATCTCGGCATGAACTATCTAGGCAAAGGTCAAAACGCGATTGCCTTGCGCGAGCTTGTATTCTCTGTCGAGACCAACCCAAATGACCCGATTACCCAGCTGTGGCTCGGGGAGGGGTATCGCCGGCAGGGACACAACGACCTAGCTCTTGCGGCCATGCTGCGTTCGATCGAACTCAAGCCAGACTTTCGCGACGCCCACAACAATCTGGCGGCGTTCTATATCCAGCTCGAGGATTACGAGAATGCGATCAAACATTCTCAGGTATTGATTGATGACCCCCTCTACGCACGTCCGTGGAAGGCGTTCTCGAACCGCGGCTTTGCCGAACTCAGGCTCGGACGCATCGAGGACGCTCGCAAGAGCCTCGAGATCGCCCTTGAGTTTCGCAGGGGCTTCTGGCCGGCGTCGTTGAACCTGGGGTTGCTCGAACACCAGGCGGGCCAAACCGTGAAGGCAGTCCAGCACTTCCGCAAAGTCATTGGAAGCGACGTGGGTGACGGACCCAAAGCCGAAGCCACGTTTCACGTCGGCCAGATCCTGGTCTCGATGGGACACAGGGAGAAGGCGATGAAGTATTTTGCGGCGTCTGTGAAGACGGATCCCGACGGTCGTTGGGCAATGGAGTCTCGAAACTATCTGAAGATTCTGCGCTGAGTTTAGTTTGGCCACGATTCGGGCTACGTTAAGAAGTGAAGAGTGAATCGCGAGTCAACGTCGCGCCGAATCGAGTTGCCTCCGTGGAAAGCAAAAAACAGCACCCCGATCTTGAACCCACTCAACTCGCCGAGCGCGAGGGGCGGGAGATCCTTCCCGATCCCGACGAGTGGGCGACCGACCTTTTACACGATGAGGGTTCTTCAAGCCCTCCGAGTATTGGCGCCTACCTAGCCAAACAGCGCAAGATGCGCGGCATTTCGCCGGCTGAGTTGTGTGAACTTACGCGAATCCCGCTGCGTTCATTAGAACGCCTCGAGTCCGGCACCTTTGATTCTCTCGACGACGGGTTTGTGCGCGGCTTCGTGCGAACTGTCGCCGACGCTCTTGGTCTCGACCCCGACGACACCCTCGCGCGCATGTCGCACGAGCCCGACCCCGTCGATGACGGAGCCCGTCGCTTGGCTGCGACTGGCGCCATGCGCGTCGGGATTCTTGTGGCTGGCTTTGCGCTGGTTGTGGTGAGCGTGGGGTTGGTGCGCGTCGCCGTACAATATTTGCCTGGGCAAAATATTGTTGCCCCCATCGTGATGCGCAGCGACCCCGTGCGCGCACTCGCGAAGGAGCTAGGTGGCTCGGGCTTCGACCCGACCCAGGCAATCGTGAAACCTGCGCTCCTACTCGGGCCGTTGCCTGCGGCGGAAGAATCGATGGCGCAGCCATCGCATGAAGGTGTTGTGGCCGAAGTTGTTTCGTCTTCACCTTCAAATAGACCTTCTCCTGAAACGGATGCATTGACCAAGCCTGTAGTGGACGACGCGGTGCCTCGCGTCGAGGTTGGCGCGGCGGAGAACTAGTCGCTTTGTCCGCACACATGACCCAGGCCTTGCTATTGCGCACCGTCGACGTCGGCGAAATGGATCGCATCGTTCATTTGTTGACTCCTGACCACGGCCGTGTCACGGCGATGGCAAAGAGCGCGCGCAAAAGTGTCAAACGATTTCCCGGCACTCTCGACTTGATGAACCATCTCAACGTCGAGTTGCAAATACGGCCGCGCAAGATGACGCATCTCGGTCGGGCCAAGTTGATCACGCCATTTTTGCCTCTCCGTGAAGATCCGGCACGCTTCGCCTTGGGGTGTTACCTCATCGAGCTACTCGGGCGTTTGTCGCCCGAAGGTGGTGCTGGAGGTGACTCAAAGGACTTGTTTGATTTTGCTCTTGCGACCATGCAGAACATTGAGTCGGTCACTCCCGATGCCAAGATGCGGATGTTTTTAAAGCTAGAAAGCCTCTCGGCTCTGGGCCTGCGACCCGAGCTGCGTTACTGCGTGCGTTGCGGCACAGCGCTCGAGGGTGGTGAAGCGTTCGCTTTTCATTTAGGCGAAGGCGGCGCGCGTTGCTCCCGGTGTACAGGGGAGGGTGGGAGCTGGTTGCCCGTGCACCTCGGGACGCTGCGGACGCTCGAACAAGGTCTAAAGCTCGGCGTTGCGAACCTCGACCGCCTCGCGATGGGGCCGCGAGAAACCCAAGAAGCCGAGCAACTGGTCGGGCGTTTCCACCGATTTCACGTTGGGATCGAGTTGCGCAGCGAGGCGTTTTTGAGCGAGGCCTTTGCGCACGCTGGAAAGGCTGTCGGGGGTGGCGCTAAACGCGCCTGAGGGGAATACTCCGCCACCCGAATGCGGGCTTTGCGCCCGGTTCTCGCCGCGATCTGCGGCATAAAATGTTTTTTGACTCAGGGCACTTACATGGTTGATGGATCCGATTCACCGCCTTCCGAGAAGGCGCGTAAAAACGCGCGCCAACCGGCCGCCATGGAGAAACTGGTATCGCTTTGTGCGGCCAGGGGCTTCATCTTTGCTTCCAGTGAGATCTACGGAGGCATCAATGGCTTTTGGGACTACGGCCCGCTTGGCGTCGAGCTCAAGAACAACCTCAAGGCTCTGTGGTGGCAGCGCATGGTGCGAGAGCGCACCGATGTGGTGGGCGTTGACTCGTCGATCGTCGCGCACCCCCGCACGTGGGAAGCTTCGGGGCACGTCGACAACTTCAGCGACCCGATGGTCGATTGTCGGGCCTGCAAGAAGCGATTCCGGGCAGACCAACTCGACGATGCCGGTGCGTGTCCTTCTCGCGAAGGCACAAGCGAGCACGACTACACCGAGGCCAAGAACTTCAACTTGATGCTCGAAACGCGCATTGGCGCTTCGGAAGACGCCACCGTATCGGCGTATCTACGCCCCGAAACCTGCCAGTCGCTCTTTACCGACTTCAAGCGGGTGCGCGAATCGGCGCGACAGAAGGTGCCGTTTGGCATCGCGCAGATCGGCAAAGCGTTTCGCAATGAGATCACACCGCGCAACTTCACGTTTCGCTCACGCGAATTCGAGCAGGCCGAAATGGAGTTCTTCTGCCACCCGAGTGAGCGGGAGAAGTGGTTCGAATACTGGCGTGCCGAGCGCTTGCAATTTCATCGCGACATCGGCTTGAAAGAAGAGAGCATTCGCAATCGGCCCCACGCGGCCGACGAGTTGGCGCATTACGCGAACGCCGCAGTCGACGTCGACTACGAGTTCCCGTTCGATTGGCAGGAAATCGAAGGCGTGCACGATCGCGGTGATTGGGACCTCAGCCAACACACGAAGTTTTCGGGCAAGGACCTCGGGATCACAGACGAAGTCACCAAAGAGAAGTACACCCCGATGGTCATCGAGACATCGATGGGCGTCGATCGCACGTGCCTCGCGCTTCTTTGTGATGCCCTCGAAGAGGAAACCCTTGAAGGCGGTGAAACCCGGGTCGTCATGCGCCTGCACCCCGCGATTGCGCCGGTGAAGGTCGCGGTACTTCCGCTTTCGAAGAAACTTTCCGAGAGTGCGCGCAAGGTCGATGCGAAGCTGCGAAAGCATTGGAACGTTTTCTACGACGAGTCGGGCAATATTGGCCGGCGCTACCGACGGCAGGACGAAATCGGCACGCCCTATTGTGTGACCTATGACTTCGACTCGGAAGAGGACCAGCACGTGACTGTCCGCGAACGCGACACCATGGAACAAGAGCGCGTCCCCGTGGACGGCCTTGTTGAGTACCTGCAGAGCCGCCTCGGTTTTAATACGTGAGCGCACGCAAGAAGGCTGCGGCCAAGAAGACAGCTGCCCCGAAAGCTGCGGGCAAGAAGGCGAAGAAGACCGCCAACAAGAAGAAGTCAGCTGGGGCGAAGCCCGCAGCGCGTAAAAAGGCCGCAAGCAGTAAATCCAGTGCCAAGCCCAGCACTAAACCCAATGCGAAGCCGAGGGCAACGAAGAAGGCTGCGGCAAAGAAGGCAGCTGGAAAGAAGTCGGTGGCCAAGAAGTCGGCCGTCAAGCGCGCGCCTGCTGCAAAGGCTGTAAAGGTCGCCAAGTCCGTCTACGCCTTTGGCGACGGCCGAGCCGATGGTGACGCGTCGATGAAGGAAATCCTTGGCGGCAAGGGTGCAAACCTCGCTGAGATGACCTCGCTTGGGATCCCCGTCCCGCCGGGCTTCACGATCTCAACTGACGTATGCGGTGAATTCAATCGCAAAGGCGGCATCCCGCGAGCGGTGAAAGCCGAGATTGTTGCAGCCATCGCCCAGGTCGAAAGCAAAATTGACGCGCGCTTTGGCAGCGTAGACAACCCACTGCTGTTTTCGGTGCGTTCCGGTGCACGCGCCTCGATGCCCGGCATGATGGACACGGTGTTGAACCTCGGGCTCAACAACGAAACCGTGCTCGGCTTGGCGGTGCGTTCCAACGAGCGCTTCGCCTACGACAGCTACCGGCGCTTCATTCAAATGTACGGTGATGTCGTCCTGAACATCCCGCGCGATCGCTTTGAGATGCGTATTGAAGACATGAAGCACGCGAAGAGCATCTTTCTCGACACCGAACTCGAGACCGAAGACCTCAAGCGATTGGTGCGCGATTTCCTGGAGATCGTAGAAGAGCAGTCCGGACGTCCGTTCCCGAAAGACCCGATGGAGCAGCTTTGGGGCGCGATTGGCGCTGTCTTTAGCTCGTGGCAAAACAATCGCGCGCAGATCTACCGCCGACTGCATGACATCCCCGAAAAATGGGGGACAGCGGTCAATATCCAGACCATGGTGTTTGGCAATATGGGGAGCGATTGCGCAACGGGCGTCGCCTTTACGCGAGATCCCTCTACCGGCGAAAAGAATTTTTATGGCGAGTACCTGACCAACGCCCAGGGCGAGGATGTTGTCGCCGGCGTTCGTACGCCTCAGCCCATCAACCAAGCCAGCCGCACCGCAGACACCGAGGACCTGCCGACCCTCGAAGATGAAATGCCCAAGGCGTATCGGGAGCTGGTTCGCATCTACAAGCGTCTCGAAAAGCATTACCGCGACATGCAGGACATCGAGTTTACAATCCAACAGGGCAAGCTCTGGATGCTCCAAACCCGCACTGGCAAACGCACCGCTGCGGCCGCCGTGAAAATCGCAGTCGACATGGCGAAGGAAAGGTTGATCTCGCGCAACGAGGCGATCATGCGTGTCGATGCTTCTTCGCTCGACACGCTGCTGCATCCGACCCTTGATCCGTCGGCGAGTCGAGACGTTGTGGCCCGAGGGCTGCCGGCTTCGCCTGGCGCCGCGGTGGGTGTCGTGATTTTCGACAGCGAGCGTGCCGACCTGCGTACGAAGGCAGGCGAGAAGGTGGTCCTAGTTCGTATCGAAACGGCGGCGGAAGATATCGGCGGCATGTTTGCGTCCGAGGGCATCTTGACCGCCCGTGGCGGGATGACGTCCCACGCGGCTGTAGTCGCGCGCGGGATGGGGAAGTGCTGCGTCACAGGCTGTAACGCTCTCGAAATTGACTATGAAGCGCGTCAGATGCGGATCGGTGACAACCTCATCAAAGAGGGCGACATCGTCACCATCGATGGCGGTACCGGCGAGGTGATGCTCGGTTCGATCGAGACGGTGACCCCCGAACTCGGTGGCGCATTCGTCGAACTGATGTCCTGGGCCGAGCGCGTGCGCAAGATCCGGGTTCGCACCAATGCCGATACCCCAGCCGATGCGAAGGTCGCGAGAGACTTTGGTGCCGAAGGCATTGGGCTTTGCCGCACAGAGCACATGTTCTTTGAGCCCGATCGCATCCTGCGCGTGCGCGAGATGATCCTGGCGAAGAACGTCGAAGAACGCTCAAGGCCCTTGGCCCAGCTGTTGCCGATGCAGCGCGATGATTTCGCTGAGATCTTTAGGGCGATGGACGGGCTGCCGGTGACGATTCGCTTGCTCGACCCACCGTTGCACGAGTTCCTGCCGCAAAACGACGCCGCGATCAAAGAAGTGGCGGACGCTCTCGGCACTCCGGTTGCGAAGGTCCGCGCGAGTCTTGCGGCGCTACACGAATTCAATCCCATGCTCGGCCATCGCGGCTGCCGGCTCGGAGTGACTTACCCCGATATCTATCGCATGCAAGTCCGTGCAATCGCCGAAGCAGCGTGCATCGTGGAGGCTGAGGGGGTTGACGTCCAACCGGAAATCATGATCCCTCTCGTCAGTCACGAAGGCGAGCTGCGACGCTTGCGATCGGAAGCCGAGCTGGTGCTTGAAGAAGTGCGCAGCCAGTACGCGGGCACAGCAGTGCGCCCGAGTATTGGCACGATGATCGAGGTGCCCCGGGCCTGTCTCGTGGCGGATGTCATTGCCCAGCACGCCGACTTCTTCTCGTTTGGCACGAACGATCTCACGCAGATGGGCTACGCGCTCTCTCGGGACGACGCGGGCAAGTTCTTGCCGGACTACATCGAGGCTGGGATTCTCGAAGACGACCCTTTCGTCTCCGTGGACGAAGCCGGTATTGGCGAATTGGTCATAATGGGAGCAAAGAAGGGCAGGTCGACCAAGCCCAAGCTCAAATTAGGGATCTGCGGGGAGCACGGTGGTGACCCCAAGAGTGTCAAATTCTTCGCGCGGATCGGCTTGGACTACGTTTCCTGCTCACCGTTCCGGGTGCCTGCGGCGCGCCTTGCGGCGGCACAGGCGGCGATTGAAGCCACCAGTAATCTGACGACAAGCAGCGCCGACTAATGCCAGCGATTGCCGACAAATGGCGGCAAAGGCCCGCGCAGGAAGCCCATTGATGTTTAACTCCAAGCCGCCAACCTCATCGACCGTACGCCAACTCCTTTCACGTAACTCGCCAATTTGGATTGTGGCCTGTATAGCGATCGCAGGCCTCTCCGTAGGCTGTGCGACGCCCAGTTGGCTGGGGACGTTGGGCGAGAAGAAGCCCGAAGTCGTCGAGGCGATCCCGCTTCCCGAGATCGCCCTCGAGCTAGCGAGCCTAGACACAGCTCTCGCCGATAGCGGGTTTGAGGCCGGCGATCGCGCATCCCTCACCCGACTCTCGCAGCTCGCGGAGATCTTTTACGAGCGACTCGCCCATCGGCGCGTCAACAGCATCTCGACTTATCACGACCCGGCGTTGCGGGAGTTCTTCCAGAGTGAGGAGGCTTTTGCCGACTACTACGCCGACCTCGTGCAGGCCCTCGGCATCGCGCACTTTGAGGCAAACCGTCCACAACAGATCTTGCTGAAGTCACTTCACGTTGAGCAAGGGGCGGACCGAGCCGTAGCGGTCGTTCGCTTTGTTGGCGACAACGCGCTGCCGCTCCGCTTTTGGTCTGTCGACTACGCCCGCCGGGACATTTGGCAGCGCTCCGGCGACCGCTGGTGGATCATTCCGGGCAAGCTCTAAGACGAGACGGGGCCGACTCTGCTTTCGCGCCGCCCCTGCTTTCGTGCCGACTCTGCTTTCGCGCCGACTCTGCTTTCGTGCCGCCTCTGCTTTCGTGCCGCCTCTGCTTTCGTGCCGCCTCTGCTTTTCGCGACGAGGCCATTGCCGCTTGCGGACGCCGCTTTTCCATTGGATGCGGAAAGCTCCAAGCAGGGAGCGTTTCTTTGCCCCTTTTTAATCCCAGCTGCCACTCACTAATGAGTTACGAGGTGTTGGTAGCCCACACAGTTGCGCGTAACTTGCGCCGCAAATGTCGGAGCTCGACACATTTTCGGATCGGTGATTGAGAAAACAATTCCCTCGATAGGAAAATGTTTTCTCTCACTAGGGGCGATTGAGCCGACTTGTGGATTTTGAACCCTAGATGATATTCCCTTCCAAGGCAGGCACTTGTGAGTGTATGTGCAGATCGTGCCAATTTGGCATGACTATTGCTCTATTACATGTCCAGGGTGCAAGCCCTGACTTTTGAAGAGTTCACAGATTAGAGGAAACGACAGGGAGACAGTCTAGATCGCCAAGCTTCCCGCATCGCTTTACCGCCACGTTTTTACAGGGTAGGTGGATCGAGCGAACACGGGACGAGGAGCTTGGAGACTTCGATAACGGCCGGGATGCTTTTACAGGGGAGCATTATGAAGGGCGTTTTTGAAGCATCATCTTCTGAGGTGTAAGCCTCAAGCGAGAGTCGATTTGCCAAGGCAAGCGACTCAACGAAGTACGCGACAAAAAAGAAGACGCGAAACAGACTGCAATAGAGTGTTCGTCATGAAGATGGCAACCACTCGGATCGGTACGCCGCTCGACTGCGAGGCATGAGGCCATCATGGACTGCCTCCGCGCCACGAGTATGCGTCGCCGCCCCGAGAGCAGGTTGCCGCGACGCCCGCCAAACCCAGTCGCTCCCCAGATCACGAGGAAAGTGGGAGTAGTAACGTGGCAAGCGCACAACTGGAAGAGCTGAGTTCCCCAGAAGCACCGTCATCCACAGCAGCGAACGCTGCAGTGAATCGGGTTCAAGCGCCGAGGCTCCCGGAGAAGAAGAGCTGGGATTCGGACCGTGAACTCGTCGACGAGATCCTCGGCGGCAATGTCGAGCAGTTCGACCTTCTATACGAAGCGTATTTCCCGCGGGTCTAC
>JBLHOB010000015.1:0-15497 GCA_047619425.1 Myxococcota bacterium | reverse complement strand
GCTCGAGCATCGCGAGCACCTCGTTGCAACCCAGAGCTTGGCTTTGGCAAATGAGCAGCGAGACCAGAGTGTATTCTTAGACCTGGTGCGCGAGGGTGCAGGGGCGCTGGCGGTTCGCGAAGTCGAGCAGAGTGCACTTGGTATCGCGACCACCGACGCGCTTCGAAAACGAAAAATTGATCCCTTCTCCGCAGCCGAAACCCTGCTCGCAACCCTGCGCTTCGAAGCGTAGTCGACCGGAACCGTCCGACCGAAGAACCTCAATGAAAGCGAAGGAATCCATGGCAGAAAGCTCCAGTTACGACCCGCTGAACCTCGACTACCAGTCCATGCTCGACGAAGCGTCGTCGCTCACCGGACTGTCGAATTTCGGTGACGACGCTTTTAGAGAACCGTTGAAGCGGCTTGCGGCAGCGCTTGAAGGCGAGGCCGAGTTGAACGCGGTGGGGCGTGGCATGCAGCGCGCTCGGATTGTAGGTCTACTGGCAAACCGTTTGCGCACCGAGGCCTACATCGAGGCATTCCCCGAGATCCTCGACGAGGAAATTCGCGAGCCGGTGGTGATTGTCGGTTTGCCGCGAACGGGTACCACGATGCTTCATCGCACGATCTCTTCGGACCCGAACAACTACTGCCTCTATTGGTGGGAGTCGCGAAACCCCGCGCCCTTTGAAGCGCCGGGCGAAGAACTCGCCAAAGGCGAGCCGGACCCGCGCATCGCCGACGCGGAGGCCGAGGTTGCGATGATGCTCGAAGGCGCTCCTGATCTGATGGTCATGCATCCGCTCGAGGCCCGCGCACCCGACGAAGAGATCATGTTGCTCGAACATTCGTTTCACTCAACCAATCCCGAGGCCTTTGTAAACGTCGCGGAATTTGGAGCGTGGCAAGACGAGCAGGATCAGACCTCGGCGTACGTCTATCTAGAACGGCTTCTGAAATTTTTGCAGTGGCAAAAGAAGCGCCGCGGAGAGCAGGCGAGTCGCTGGGTGTTGAAGACACCCCATCATCTCGGATTCATGGACTTGTTGTTCAAGACGTTCCCGGACGCGCGGGTGATCCAGACTCATCGTGATCCCGCGCACACGATCCCATCGCTTGCGAGTTTGATCGATGCGATTCGGCAAATGGGTAGTGATGTAAGTGACTCAAAGGTGACCGGGCAGCAGTGGAGTGGGCGCATGAGTCGCGCATTGACGCTCTGTATGGAGGTGCGCGAACACCACGCAGAGCGCTTCATCGATGTGTCCTTCTCCGATTTATTGCAAGAGCCGCTAAAAGAGATCGGTCGGATCTATGAGTTTATTGGTTGGGATCTCGACGCGTCGGCGATCGAAGCGATGGAAAAATGGGCAGTCGATAACGCCCGGGACAAGCGCGAAGCCCACCGCTATACGCTCGAGCAGTTCGGCTTGAACGAGGCGGGCATTCACCGGGACTTCGCCGAGTACCGGCGACGCTTTGTAACCGATGAGTAGCCGTCACACTGCAGCGCGTTCGAAGGGCGCTCTCAGGGTTGTTTGGCTGTGAGGTGATTGGTTCGATTCGGGTCGTGGATGCCGAAGCGGTCGTCGAGTTGATCGGTGAGTTCGTTCAAGGCGCAGTCCAAGGCGTAGCGGAACGCGTCTTCCTCTTCATGCGTTGCTTCCTGCGGAACCGTGATGCCCTCGCCGAAGCGACAAACAACCCTGGCAAAGGGCAGCGGCAGCAGGGTTCGGTCCCAACTTTTGAACTGGATGCAGGGCTTTGCTGAAAAGGCTAAGGGCGAAATAGGGCGACCGGTGCGCCGGGCAAGGCTGACCATGCCGTGCTTCGAGACCCGCGCGGGGCCTCGGGGGCCGTCGGTTTGAATGGAGACGGTTGTTCCGTCGTCGACCATGCGAGTGATCGCTTTGAGTGCCGCGGCGCCGCCTCGCGAACTCGAACCCCGCGGCGGCAATTGATAGCCAAGGCCAACAAGCAGTTGGGTGATGAGGTCGCCATCGCGGCTGCGGCTCACGGGTACGCTGAAACCCCGATCGCGAAAGACAAACGCGGCAATGAAAGCATCCCGATGCCAGAACGCTCCGAGGTGTGGGGCCGGGTCGTTCTTGAAGGGGTCGGGCCCCTCAATCGAAAAACGCCACGTCGCACCCAGCATCCGCAAAAAGACGGTCGCGATGCGGCTCAGCAGATAGACGACGGCCGGAGTTTCGAGAATTGCTTTTCCGATACGCCGTCGGGCCACGTGTCAGCCCACAATGTTGACGAGTCGTCCGGGGACGACGATGACCTTCTTCGGTTCACGTCCAGCGAGTTGCTTCTGAACTTTTTCAGACGCGAGAGCGAGTTGCTCGATGGCCTCCTTCGTAGCGTCCGAGGGCACTTCGATCTCGTCGCGCTTTTTGCCGTTCATCTGGATCACGAGTTTGATCGTGTCTTCGGTGAGCAACGAGGCATCGCAGACAGGCCAGGGCGCGAACGCCAAGGTCTGCTCGTGGCCGAGTTCGCGCCACAACTCTTCGGCGATGTGCGGTGCCATCGGTGCGAGGAGCAAGACAACGGCTTCGATGGATTCGCGCGAGCAAGCCGCGTTGCCATCTTTGCCAAGCTCTTTAACCAAGATCATCAACTTCGAGATCGCGGTGTTAAAGCGCATCTCGTCGATGTCGCGGGTAACGCCATCAATGGCCTTCGCGATAAGCTTCGGCTCATCGGCGCTGCCACCACCTGCCACGAAGTCGCGCACGGTGTCAGGTTCGTCGCGGTTGTCGTTCATCGCGAGGCGCCATGTGCGTTGCAAAAAGCGATAGATGCCCATGATGCCATCGGTCGACCACGGGGCTGCCTTTTCGAGAGGCCCGAGGAACATTTCGTACAAGCGCATCGAGTCGGCGCCATACTGCCCGACGACGTCATCGGGGCTGATCACGTTGCCGCGGCTCTTTGACATTTTTTCAACGACCAACTCGAGTTCGAGGTCGTTGTGATCGGGGTGCCGTGCGGTGTCGTCGCCGGGGAAGACCACGTCTTTGAGCGCAACCCAGCGCGCCTTCACCTCGTCGCCGGTTTCGGTTGATGTCACGCTTTCGCCTTCGACCACGACTTCGCTAGCCGCGTACTTCTTGGCGGCTACGTCGGGTGCATCGCTGACGTTGTCATCGTAGAAGCGATAGCTGTTGCCGAGGATCATGCCCTGATTGACGAGCTTCTGGAACGGCTCTTTGGTGTGCACCAGGCCGAGGTCGAAAAAGACTTTGTGCCAGAAGCGTGCGTATAGAAGATGGAGGACCGCGTGCTCGGCGCCGCCAATGTAGAGATCAACGGGCATCCAATAGCGCGCCGCCTCTTCTGACCACGGTCTTTCTTGATTGGTCGGATCGACAAAGCGCAGGAAGTACCAACAACTACCGGCCCATTGGGGCATGGTGTTCGGGTCCCGCAAAAGCGTCTCGCCGGTTTCCGGGTCCTTGATCTCGATCCACTCCGGCACTCGCGCCAGGGGCGATTGGAAATCGATGCCCGTGGGCTTGAAGTCGTCGAGTTCGGGCAGGGTTACGGGAAGCTCGCTTTCGGCGACGAGTTCGATGTCGCCGTTTTCGCGGTGCACGACGGGGAAGGGCTCACCCCAGTATCGCTGCCGGCTAAACAACCAATCGCGCAGCTTGTAGGTGATGGTGGCTTTGCCAACGCCTTGCTCTTCAAGCCACTCGTTCATGCGCGACTTGGCGGCGGCGGTGTCGAGCCCGTCAAGGAAGCTTGAGTTGATCGCGTTGCCGGCACCCGTGTGGGCGGCATCGCTGACATCGCCACCCGCAACGACTTCTACGATCGGCAGGTCAAAAGTCTTTGCAAATGCGTGGTCGCGCACGTCGTGGCCCGGTACGGCCATGATGGCGCCGGTGCCATAACCCGCGAGCACATAGTCGGCGATCCAAATCGGGATCTCTTGATCGTTGACCGGGTTGCGTGCGAAGGCGCCGGTGAAGGCGCCGGTCTTCTCGACGTTGTCGGCCATGCGCGCGCGTTCGCTCTTGCGCGCGCTCGCGTCGACGTACTGCTCAACTTCGGCGCGCTGGGCGTCGGTCGTGATCGCGTTCACCATCGGGTGTTCCGGCGCGAGCACCATGTAGGTGGCACCAAAAAGCGTGTCGGGCCGGGTGGTGAAGACTTCAATCTGCTTGTCGGCGCTGGCGCTGAGTGTGAACCGGACCTCGGCGCCTTCCGAGCGGCCGATCCAGTCGCGCTGCATTTTCTTGATGGGCTCGGGCCAGTCGAGGTCGTCGAGGTCTTCGATCAAGCGGTCTGCAAACTTGGTGATGCGCAACATCCATTGGCGCATCGGAACGCGCTTGACGGGATGGCTACCGATTTCGCTCTTGCCGTCGATCACTTCTTCATTTGAAAGCACCGTGCCCAAAGCCGGGCACCAGTTCACCGGAACTTCAGCCAAGTAGGCGAGGTCGTTTTCAAACAGCTTGCAGAAGATCCACTGAGTCCAGCGCACGTAGTCGGGGGACGTGGTGTCGATCTCACGCGACCAGTCGTAGCTAAAGCCCAGCGAACGAATCTGTCGGCGAAAGTTGTCGATGTTCTTCTGGGTGGTGTCACGGGGGTGAGTACCCGTCTTGATTGCGTATTGCTCAGCGGGCAAGCCAAACGCATCCCAACCCATCGGGTGCAAAACGTTAAAGCCGCGCATGCGCTTGTAGCGCGCGATGATGTCGGTCGCGGTGTAGCCCTCGGGGTGGCCGACATGAAGACCATCTCCTGACGGATAGGGGAACATGTCGAGGGCGTAGTACTTGGGCTTCTCGTGGTCGATCTCGGCCCGGAACGTCTTGTTTTCCAGCCAGTAATCTTGCCAGCGCGATTCAATGTTTTTGGGGTCGTAGGCCATAAGAGACGTGAGGGTGCCGAACCTTTGTCCCTTGCTCAATGGGGAGTGGCGCGATGGGGTGGATTGCTGCCATTTGTCGCGCGCTGAAAGAGGTGTGAAAACTCCGGGCCAGACGCGAACGAGGTGTTCGAAGGGGCTGCTAGAGTTGGAAGATGCTTACGAAAGAAGACATGGCCCGGGCGAAGTCCGAGGTGATCGTCGTTTCCGATGGTACTGGCGACACGGCGACCGCCGCGGTCAAAGCGGTCATGCTCCAGTTTCACTCCGACTGGAAGCTGCGCGTTTTTGGCGGGATCCGACACGAGTCTGAAGTGCGTCGAGCCGTGAGCCAGGCCGAGGGCTCAAAGGCGCTCGTGGTCTTCAGCCTCGTGGATAAACGCGTCGCGGCGGCCCTGCTGCGCGAGGCCGGTACTCGCGGGGTGCCTACCGTTGATTTGCTCGGCTCTCTGATTGCAAAGGTCGCTCAGCACCTCGACGCGGAACCTCGGCACGAACCCGGCTTGCTCCACGGTCTTTCCGACGAATACTTCGAGCGCATCGACGCCGTCGAGTTCGCCGTGCGCCACGACGACGGTGCAAGTCTCGAGACGCTCTTCGAAGCGGACATTGTGCTCGTGGGAGTCTCGCGTACCAGCAAGACCCCGCTTTCGATGTATCTGGCGCAGCGGGGCTACAAGACGGGCAACGTCCCGCTGGTCCCCGGGCTCGAGCCGTCTTCAAAGCTAAGCGAGCTCGACCCGACCAAGGTCTTTGGCCTCATTGTCGATCACGCAACACTGCTTACCCTGCGGATCAATCGACTGAAAGTGCTGCGCGCATCGCCGCACAGCGCCTACACCGATTCGGATACCGTCGAACTCGAGCTGCGTCGCGCACGCAAACTTTTTCGAGAGCGGCGCTGGCGGACCATCGACATCACGGGGCGTGCGGTCGAGGAGACCGCCGCTCGAATTTTGGACATGTACGCAGCGCAGCACGAATAGGCTGGTGCCCGCGCGAAGGGGAATGAGAGTATGACGATCACAACGGCTGTCATTGCCGTCGCGGGATATGGCACGCGGCTGCTACCCGCCACGAAGGCCGTGCCGAAAGAAATGCTCCCGGTCGTCGATCGCCCGTGCATTCAGCATCTCGTCGAAGAAGCGGCAGGCTCGGGAATAACCGACATCATTCTGGTTACCCGCCCCGGTAGCGAAGCGATCGACCAACACTTCGCCGCGTCCCCCGCACTTGAAGCCCATCTCGTCGATCAGCAAAAGGACGCGTTGCTCGAGGTCGTAAGGGGGGTTTCGTCTCTCGCCAACGTCACGTCAGTCATTCAAGGAGCAGAGCTTCCCTACGGAAACGGCTCGCCAATCCTCGCAGCCAGAAGCCACCTCAAACCCGGCGAGCCCTTCGTCTACATGTTTGGCGACGATCTAGTCTTGTCGAAAGTCCCCGCGGTAAAGCAACTGGTCGAAACCTTCGAGGCACACTCACCCTCAGCCGTAGTCGCCGCCCAAGAAGTGCCAGACGAATTCATTACCGCCTACGGAATGATGGAACTCAAGCCCGGCAAGGACCCGATCGAACTCGCCTCCATCATTGAGAAGCCAACCAAAGAAGAGGCGCCATCGAACCTCGCGCAATTCGGGCGCTTCGTCCTGTCCTACAAAGCCGTCGAAATCCTAGAAGACACCGCACTCGGCAAAGGCAACGAACTCTGGCTCACCGACGCGATCGCCCGCCTATGCCAGGAAGACCGTGTCCTCGTCCAAATCGTAGACGGCACTTGGTACACCACCGGCGACCACTACCAACTCCTAATCGCCAACATCGAATACGCCCTAGCCAACCCCGAACTAGCCCCCCGCCTAACCACGTACCTAAAATCCAAAACCAAAACCCTCTAATCAGCCCGACTCCGCGCTAGTACCCCGATCCGCAAATCCAATGCAGCGCGAGGCTCCGCCTAGAAAGCGCCGCAGCCGGATTCGAAGACTAAATCCCCCGCCGCGCTGCGAGATTCGGCTTGCCAGGGGCACCGCGGAATCGAAGCCCAAATACACGGCCCACCCCGCAATCCCACCGCGAGCCAAAGGCTCGCCGCCCACCCAAGCAAACAACGGGGCTGCCCCCATCCCCAGCCAAGCGTCGCGTTGGCCCCAAGACCACCCGCGAAGCAAACGCGGGACGAGGATCAGGTTCGAAGGGGCGGCGCGCGGAATCGAAGACTGAGCACGACGCCCCTTCTAAGCTGATCCCTACCACGCCCTACGCTGTGCGCGTCCCGCAGCCCAACCAAAAGCTCAGTCGTCCCGAAGGCCCTTTTTGCGCTCCAACTCTTTTTGGGAGTGAATCGCCGCGAGTTGATCTTCCGTGAGTAGCGCCGTCGCAACCTTAGGCCGGGCAATCGAGTAAAACGCCGGCACGACAGTAAGCGCACCAAACATGTTGATCACCATCAAGATGCTCAACAACTGCGCCATGTCCGCCTGGAAGCGCAAGCGCGAGAAGGACCAGAGGAAAATACCGCCGACGATCGTCGTCGCAGTAAACGCAACCGCCATACCCGTGGTCCGCACCGCGCGCCGCACCGCTTCGTCGATGTCCGACGTGTCGACCACCTCGTGGCGAATGCGATCGACGATATAGATCGCGTAGTCGACTCCGATCCCGACCCCTACTGATTGCACTGGCAAGGTGTTGATGTTGAGGCCCATCCCCTTGATGGCCATGTAGGCCAGGGAGAGCATCGTTGCGGTCATGATCTGCAGCAAGATGATCGCGCCACTCGAGATCGATTGGTAGGTGATTGCGTGAAGCACGAAGATCACCACGAAGATCAAGATGATGTTCGCGACATGGCTGCGCTCAACTTCGTCGTTGACCGCGGCGAGAATGCCCATGATGCCGCCGGCCATGACGAACTGCACGCCACGGGTCCAGGAGTTGGTCGCCTGGTAGGAAGGCTGCGAGTCGATTGCCTTCAAGTCTTCGACAATTAGATTGGTGGTCTTCATCGAGACGGCGCGGATGCCGAGATCCTCGTCTTGCCACCAGTAGTCGACGTCCGAGAGTTCCCAGTCTGCCAGGTCTTCGGGCCATGCAAAGTGGGTGTCTTCGTCCGAATCGAACAACGCATTGTCATAGTCTTCGATGGCGCGCTCGCGGAAGTCTTCCATCCAATCGGGGAGAGTGTCGACTCCATTGTTTTCGTTGACGTCAAGATGAGCGTAGGTTTCATCTTCCTGGCGAATCTGCACCGTCATGGTGTGATGTCGCGAGGGCAACAGTGGCCCGAGCATGTAGTACCAGACGTCCGTCAACGACTCGACGTTGAAGAACCCGGCGTCTTTATCCGCCTTGTCTTTGTCGAGGCGGATAATCGCTTCGCCGAGCGGATTGCGCTTAATGAACTCATCTGCCGCGTGGATAGTTTTAAGGATCGTTTCACCCTTGTGATCGCGGTAGAAGAAGTTGATGACGGCGTCTTTACCGTCGTCAGTCATAAACGGTTTCATTGCACCAGGAGCGCCGTTGGTGCGCAACTGGAAGATCTGTTGGCGAATCGTCGCCTGGTCATTGGCAATGAAGTCCCACTTTGGATCGCCGTAATGATTGATGCGCCACGAGCCGCGCAGGATCGGCACAATCGAAAGACTCGCGCCGAGATCGGTGTACTTCCCCATCCAACGTTCGAATTCTTCCATGCGCAATACGGGCTTGGCGTCCTCGCCGGCCTTTGGCGTATCGCCTTCGAGGAAGATCTGCATCGTATCCACGCCGCCGAATCTCTCTGCGATTTTGGCGGTCGCGATGTTCCATTCATGATCGGGGAACAAGAGCGGTGTGCCGGGTGAAGCTTCGCCGATCTTCGAGTGCATCAAAGTGATGTAGGTCGAGGTCACGAGCAGCAGCACGGTCGTAACCGCGATGTACCACTTGTAGCGGTCGTGTGTCGTGATGTAGCCGAGGAACCGCGTGAAGCGAACCATGAAGCCCGGCAAGAAATGCTCGTGCTCGGTGGGTGCCGGCAAGAAACAGATCAGGACTGGGTGGAGGATCTCAACCGTCACAATGATCGACAGCACCCAGAAGGCGCCGAACTTGCCGAGATCCTGCATCTGCGGGATCGACGTCACGAGGATTACGAGCAGGCCAGCTACGTCGGTGATGATGCCGAGGGTGCCGGGCACGATGAGCTCACTCATCGCGACGGTTGCGGCTTCGATCTTCGCCGCTTCCGGATCGCCCATGCGCGGCAGCAGGATTTCGTAGTCCTCGAAGAACCGCTCGGCCATCTGCACGGTGTGCGAGATAGCGCGTGCCGTAATAATCGAGGGGATCACCAGGATAAGAGGGTCAAATACGATCCCAACCCAGCCCGTAAAGCCGAGTCCCCAAATCGCTGTACACAGGGCCGCGATAAACGGAATGAACACGCCGTGCCAGCGACGGAAGTACGCCCATAGCAAGGCGAAGATCATGAAGATCGTGAGCATCAAGAAGAACACAATCTCGAAGGCGTGCTTGAGGATCCAACCCACGAGGATCGGCACACCCGAGACGTAGACTTCATGGTTTTCGTCTTCGACGTTGGCTTTGATCTGCTGGACCCAGTCGAACACGGCCATGACGGTTGGGCGGCCACTGAGGCGATCGGTGACGAAGCCCGCGGTAATGAGGGCACCCTTCTGATCGAGGGAGACGAGGCGACCGTAGATGTAAGGCGGGTTTTCGCGGACCAGGGCACCGAGGGCATCGGCTTCTTCCTGGGTGGTCGGGAGGTCTTCCATCAAGACGCTGGTTTCGATGTCGCCCGACGCTTCGATCTGGATGACGCGGGTGTTGTTCGCCGTCGCCGAGCCGATCTGATAATGGTTGACCGGATAGGGAGGGTAAAGATCGTCGAGCTGCTTTTGAATTTCTTCGTACTCGAGGCCTTGCTCGTCGAGTTCGTCGCGCAACGCATCGCGCTCATCGGTGTGGCTGTTGTAGCCCTTGCCGTCGAGGGCGAGGGTCATTTCGTGAATCTTCCCGATCGTCGTCGGGTTGAAGATCGTGCCTTCCTTTACAACGATCGCCATCGCAACCATCGACGAGCCGCCGAAGATCTCAGAGAACTTGTCCTGAGCGCGGATATAGGGATGGTCGGGCCACTGCGAGCGCGCCACGGTGTCGATCTTCACCGCCGGCCCGGGCAGCGGGCTACCGAATGCAGTCATCGCCGAGTTGACGATTGGGTAGGCGAAGAATGACGTCGAAAGGATGAGCAAAACTGCAATGATGCCGCGACGGCGCACCACCAATTTCGCGAAGCGAAGGGTCAACGGTTCGCGGGCGGCTCCAGATGCTTCGGCCATTTCTTCCTCTTATAACGTGAGTGCGCAGTGCGCGGACACAGTGCGTAAGTTCAGCAATATCGCGTGTGTTTTGCGATCGGTTCGGGCAACGACGACTGACGGAGATTGAAGTGGAAGTCCAGGCGACGACGCTTGGGTTGGTAGTCGCCAAGCACCTGCCAAGCGATTTTGAAATCGGCGTTGGATGGTGGGGGGGATTACAACGGGGGCGCGGCGGCTGTGATGTTATGCAGTTGCCGCGCAAACATTATTTGGTCGCAGGGGTACGGGTCAAGCGAACGCGGAGTTTTTTTTGCCCGCCCGGCCGATTGCTTGTTGCTGACGTTGAGTCATGGCAATCGATCGGCGTTCTATTGTCGATGCTGGAGGTGGGACCATCCATCGTCGACAATAAAACGTCGAATGTCGAAGTCGGGTGCTCTCGCGATGCGATCCACTGCCGCGCACAAACGAACGGCAGGGTGCTTGGGCAGACGGAAATGGCCCAGAGCAGCGTCGGAGTCAGCTGCCCTGACAGTGACGAATGAACAGCCGTGGTGAAACGACCGCCGCCCCGTAGTGCCCGGCGCGCCCGGTGAGCCGTCTGTCGCCCGAAACGACCGCGATACGCGCCGCATCGGGTCCGTCTTGCTCTGCTCGCACCCGCTTCACGATCCAATCGTCGGCAGAAGGTGCGAAATGGAGCATCAGTGTCGGAGCCTCTCCCAGCTGCGGCCTTTCGGGCGGGTGAGAGCCATCGAACACGAGCCAGATCTCAGCGTGGGGATCCGGGAAGCACCGGGTGAGAGCGATAAGTCGTTCACGCATCGTGTTGGACCAGAAGGGTTTTCCGCCTTTTGGGCTCTGCTCATCGGGAGACTCTTTGCCTGGGTCTTGGCTCGCAATCTCGGGGTCGCCTGATGGGCTTGCAGCTGTGCGGAAAGGTGCGCAGTGCAAGACGTTGTATCCGTCGACAAGCCAGAGTCTGGCCGGCGGCAGGGGCTCGAGCTCTCGTTCGGGAGCGTCGGCCGCGTTGTTGGCTTCACGACTACGTTCATCATTCGTGGCACCCGCCGGTTGCGAGTCGCTGGTCTTTCCGCTGCCGTTCTGAGGATCGTTGTCCTGAGGGTTGTCCTGATGCTTGTCGTGATGGCTGTCGTGATGGTTGTGAACTCGCGTGGTGGATCTCCACTTGGCAATTGGGCTGGCGCTTAAACGCCCCTAATGCCGCGGAAGAGTATCGGCTCGGCGCAGATGTGGCGACTTGGCTTGTCTCATCGCCTGTACCACCCACCGAGGCACTAGAGATACTCGCGATTGTGAGGCTGCGAGGCGCGGGTTTTTGCTCGGGGAGCGTCTGGGATGCATCGGCCAAAACCGCCCAACCGAGCCCAAACACCACAAAGGCGAACATGATCGCCACGACTTCGATGGCCCCCGTCATAGCTCGGCGAATCGCTGCGACGGCGTCCCATACCCTCTCGTCTCTTGGGCGCTCGCCTTCCGAGGTCCGTCGTAGCACGCCCAAACCGTGACCCGAGCGCCGAGCGGCAGTGCCCTGCTGGCGAGCACTGCCGCGCCGGGGGGCGACGCCGGGCTTCCTTCTACTACGATCGCGAGTCGGGCTCGCCTCAGATGCACTGGCATCCGAGCCACCGGGCTCGGTGAAGAGTCCCTTGGTGAACAGCGGCTTGGGGGCCGAGGTATGACCCGAAATGTGCATCGCGAGCTGCTCACCACTTCGAGCCTGGGACATGCGAAGGGCTGAATTGGGGGCCTGAGGGTTGAGTGGGTGAGGCTTCAGCACGGTGATATCTCCTAGGCTCGGGCTTGCGTTTCGTGTATGAATTCATCTTCAGGCCAGCCCGTGACAGAACCGGTCACGGGCACGAATAAAACGCGAAAATGTTTTAAGCCGATGGGTTACCCCCTCAAACCTTCACAACTCGGAATGACCCCACCATGAGCAATCAGCCAAAGCACAATGCCGCGCCACAAGACCGAGTCGCGCTCGCCCTCCTGCAGACCCGTTGCACCGAGGACCGCGACGAAAACTTCGCCAAGGCGGAAGCCGGGATCGAGCAAGCCGCCAAAGACGGCGCCGGGCTGATCTGCTTGCCCGAACTCTTCTTGCACCCCTATCCGTGTCAGGGAGAAGACGCTTCGCGCTTCGATTGGGCCGAGTCCGTGCCGGGCAAAACCACCGAAGCTCTCGGCAAACTCGCCGGCTCCCTCGGCGTCGTACTGGTGGCATCACTCTTTGAGGCCCGCGCGCCCGGCGTCTATCACAACACATCGGTCGTGTTTGACAGCGACGGCGAGATCGTCGGGCGCTATCGCAAAATGCATATCCCCGACGACCCGCTTTACCAGGAGAAGTTCTACTTCACACCGGGTGACACGGGTTTTGTCTCGGTGCCGACTCGCGTGGCCAACGTCGGGCCGCTGGTGTGTTGGGACCAGTGGTTTCCAGAGGCCGCTCGTCTCGCGACCCTGGCGGGCGCGCAAATCCTCGTCTACCCGACCGCGATCGGTTGGCAGTTTGACGAAAGCACCGAGGAAGACGCCGCCCAACACGACGCATGGGAAACCGTGCAGCGCGGGCATGCAATTTCAAACGGCGTCTATGTCGCGGCGATCAATCGCGTCGGCAAAGAGGGCGAGATTCGTTTCTGGGGGCAATCGTTTGTCGTCGATCCGTTTGGACGCGTTGTCGCCCGCGCGTCGGCTGAAGAAGAAGAGACCTTGCTCGTTGAGTGCGACTTGAAAGCCATCGAAAAGGTCCGGCGCGAGTGGCCGTTTTTGCGCGATCGCCGCATCGATGCTTATGGCGACATCACCAAGCGCATGCGCGATTCATGAGCGAAGCCGAGCAAGGTGCTGCGACGCTTGGCTACCGCTGGCCGGCTGAATGGGAGCCCCACACCGCCACTTGGTTAACCTGGCCGCACAACCGAGAAACCTGGCCAGGGCGCCTGGAGGCCGTCGAGAGGGCGTTTTCTGAGATCGTGCGCGTGCTGTCGTGCCATGAGATTGTGCGCATCAATGTGTCAAGCGACGCGATGGAAGAACGCGTTCGCATTTTGCTTGGCAGCCGCGGGCTCGGCGAAAATGCCCAGGTCGAGTACGCCAAAATCGAAAGTGACGATGCCTGGGTTCGCGACCATGGCTCTATTTTCGTGGTCGGTCCTGGGGGTGACGAGCAAGGCGAACTTGCGGCGCTCAACTTCGGCTTCAACGCGTGGGGTGGGAAGTATCCGCCCTGGGATCGCGACCAGGCCATTGGGCAAAGCATGGCGAAACATCTCGCTGTGAAAGCATTTACCGAGAGCTGGATTCTCGAAGGTGGCTCGATCGACGGCAACGGGCTTGGCGCGATCTTGACCACCAAGTCGTGCTTGCTCAACTCGAATCGCAACCCGGGCCCGGATGGCGGCCCGCCGTCGATCGAAGAAGTAGAGCGGCGGCTCGCAAAATCCCTGGGTGCTCAGCGCGTCCACTGGCTCGCCGATGGCATCGTGAGCGACGACACAGACGGACATATTGACGACATCGCGCGTTTCGTCGCGAGCGATCGCATCGTCGCCGCCGTCGAGCGCAACACAGGCGACGCCAACCATGAGCTGCTCAAGGCCAACTGGGCAGCGTTGAAAGAACTGCGCGACGGCCGGGGGCAGCGCTACGAGCTAGTCGAGCTCCCGATGCCACCGCCGATTGTCGTCGAAGGCGAGCGCTGCCCGGCGAGCTACGCCAACTTCTATATCGCAAACAATGTAGTGCTGGTCCCGACCTTCGATGTACCCAGCGATTCGCTCGCCCTCGAAATTCTGGGCGAATGTTTGCCCACGCGAGAGGTCGTCGGAATTCCCAGCCGCGACCTGGTGGTTGGTTTGGGCAGCGTTCACTGCCTCACCCAGCAAGAGCCTTCCCCGCAAAGCTAAAAATCCCCCAGCTTGTGGTCCCACTGAGGCCGAGAGTTGTGTAAGCTGAGCGCCCATCAGGGCTCGCGGGGCGTCCGGCAAGCGCGACGCAACCAGCGGCCATCTGTCATCATGAATTGCTTTTTGGAGATCGTGTGGTCGAAGTCTCCCGACACGACATTGTCATTATAGGCGCCGGTGCGGCGGGTATTCGGGCTGCAATTGCAGCGGCCGAAGCAGACCCGAGCGCTTCGATCGCCATGGTTTCGAAGGTTTATCCGATGCGGAGCCATACGGTTTCGGCAGAGGGTGGTGCCGCAGCCGTCGCTCGCGACGACGACAACGCAGAGATGCACGGGTACGACACCGTGAAGGGCTCGGACTTTTTGGGCGACCAAAACGTTATCGAGTACTTCGTTGAAGAGGCCCCGAAGGAACTGGCGCTGCTCGAAAACTGGGGCTGCCCCTGGAGTCGGAACGATGACGGCACAGTGGCCACGCGCGCATTTGGCGGCATGACGGTCAAGCGCACCTGGTACGCCGCTGACAAAGTCGGCTTCCATATGCTGCACGCTCTGTTTCAGCACTCGATGCGCTTCGAAAACATCGTGCGCTACGACGAGTTCTTCGTCACGAAGATCTTGATCGAAAATGGCCGCGCCTGTGGTGTCGCGACGTTGGACATTCGCACCGGTGAGATGAAGGCGATTTTGGGCCGCGCGGTTGTGATCGCATCCGGCGGCGCCGGCAAGGTCTTCCCGTTTACCACGAACGGCATGATCAAGACGGGTGACGGCATGTCGCTCGCCTATCGCGCCGGCGTGGCGCTGAAGGACATGGAGTTTGTCCAGTATCACCCGACGGGTCTTCCCGGCACGGGCATCTTGATCACTGAGGCGACTCGCGGTGAGGGTGGCTTCCTGCGCAATAGCGAGGGGTCGCGCTTCCTGGTCGACTATGACTACGGTGTTGGCAAGAAGGCCGAACTCGGCCCGCGCGACATGATCTCACGCGCGATCATTCAAGAGTTTGAAGCGGGGCGCGGCATTCCCGACAAGTTCGGGGAGCACGCAAACCTCGACCTCACGCACCTCGGTGAAGATGCCATTATGGCGAAGCTTCCCTTTGTTCGTGAGTTGGCGAAGATCTACATCGGCGTCGACCCCGTCCACGAGCCGATCCCGATTCGCCCGGTTGTTCATTACATGATGGGCGGTGTCGACACGGACGTAACCGCAGCCACCAACATCGGCGGGCTCTACGCCGCAGGCGAAGTCGCATGTGCGTCTCTGAACGGTGCAAACCGCTTGGGTTCGAACTCATTGACCGAGTGCTTGGTGATGGGTGCAGCGGCTGGCCGAAATGCCCTCGAAT